>NZ_JAMYSE010000036.1:0-61705 GCF_040321795.1 Mesorhizobium sp. M0244
GGCTAAATCTCGGGAACAACCAGTGAGGCAATCGAGAACATCCGAGTGAGGCAACGGCATTGTTCTTTGGGAACACTCGTGGGCGAGGCAATACGCGCTCTCACGTTGATTGTCGCGCCGCAGATGAGGCTCGGCAAAACGAAAACGGTGCCGACTCTGCCGTAGCCGATGCCTGTAAACGGCAGGCCCCCCGAGCCATCGAGGTATTGCTGGCCGTCGGAATCGAAGACATAGCCGACCTCACCATGGGATACCTTGGGCAATGCGCCTGCGGCAACCGAAGTTTTTACAGTCTCTTCACAAACCTCTTCTCAGCGGCATTGTTAGACAGTGTGTCGAGCCGCCTTCGAGTACGAACTGTTGCAGATTCGGCTCCAGCACCTTAAGTCCGTTGGCCCGAATCCGTGCGTTGATTTGGGGTTGCTGTTCGGCAGACAGAACAACGTCGTTACCGAGCGCGGTAACGTTGCAGCCCATCCGCATCACATCGCTGTAGCCCACATGGATAAGTTCGTACCTGCGTGAGAGCCAGTCGACATCGGCAGCATCCAGAATTTCGGTAGCGCATAGCGCAAGCCGCTCGTTCAGCACGCTGAAAAGCACATCGAGATGGAGGAAATGGGCTGGAACGCGGATCTTGCGCACGCTCCAGCCCTCGCCCCCCACCCAGCGCGCGACCTGGTCCGCGCCTTTTGAGAAGGTCCGGACCTCATTCACACCAATGATAATCTCCCCCTCTCTGAGGATCTGGACATCGCCACCCTCGACCGGAGCCGCCGTAACGCGTTTCCAGATGGGCAGCTCAAGATAGGAGGCGAGGTCTTCGATCGCGCCCCATTCGCCGCGGCGTTCCGGGCGGGCCATCTGGGCGATGAGCATGCCCCATGGAGTCATGATCCCGCTATCGCGGGCGAACGTCTGCATCGGCAGATGTTCATCGGGCTCGAGGAAGTGGCATGTCACCCCCTCCCCCTCGAGCGCCGCGACCAATTCCTGGTGTTGGGAAATGGCGACCTCCACGTCGACTGACGCGCCTGAAGACTTTGACTGCTCAACAATCGCATTCTCGGCGGCCCAGTCGTAGTAGGTGGGGCGACAGAGCGCGACCTCCTGAAGAACAGTATGTTCGCTACGCACGAACTCTCGGCCGTCTGTCTGGCGTAGCGGGCGCGGGCTGGTCTCCAGCATGTTTCCTCCTGATCGATTGCTTAAAGCCGGTCTATGTGAAGGCGGTCGCGGTCTGTCGGCGATGCCGATGTGGAACCAACCGATCGGGTAGCTCTTGAACGTCTTCTCTTGTTTCTTCGACTATTCATGAGGCTCAGTTCGCGAGTGATTGAGTTGGTCGAGAATCTAAGCCATCTGGAATGCGTGGTCCTCAGCTCTGGCGACCCCATGCGAGGCGCCGGAGTGGCCGCCGATTTTCATGGCGCGAAATACCAGCTTGAGACCGTGATCGGCGGAGCAGGAGCGACGTTGCACATAGCGGCAGGCTGGAAGAAGAGCACTTGGCCGTCGTCCAGCGCAGGTCGCTATCCACTCCTCATAGGATCTCGCGAGATCTCGTGGAAGGGTTGGCATAGGCAACCTAATCCACACCAAATACACGCTTAAGCTACGTCCGCCAGCCTCTCCAACCCGCTGTTATGCATAAGACGGGATAGACAAGTCATCGGCAAAGAGGCCTATTCAGAGGAGGTAGCCGGTAATATCGTCCTCTTCCATATTATAATTCCTCACATAAATTCGATTGCCGCGCCGAAATAGATAGGGCCGTTGAGCGGGGATCTTTCCAAGTTTTGTAGTAACCACATAGTTCGGAACGGAAAAACCCGTTTCGAACCCGACAAGCCCATCGACAATCTCTTGGCCTTGCTCGAGACCAGTCACGAAATGGGAAACGCCAGTGACACGATCGCAATGGTAGAGATAGTACGGCCTCACCCGTATTTCGATCAGCCTGCGAAAGAGCGCCTTCAGTGTCTCAAGATTGTCATTAATACCCTTCAATAGAACCGTCTGATTTTGCACAGGAATACCGTGCCGAAGGAGGCGGTCGCAGGCTTCAGCGGCCTCTGCAGACACTTCGATCGGGTGATTGAAGTGCGTGCTAAGCCATATGGGCCGATATTTATCCAGCATGCTGCATAGCTCATAGGTAATTCTCTGAGGCAAAAAGACAGGATAACGGGATCCGATTCTTATTATCTTCACGTGCGGTATAGATCGTAATCTTCTTATTATCTCCTCCAGCTTTCCATCACTCAGTACAAGCGGGTCTCCACCTGTTAGTAGAACGTCGGATATTTCCTGGTTCCGGATTATATACTCGAAATCGGGTTCGTAGCTGGCGTCAAAATCCGTGTTATAGTATGTGCCTTTCTCGTTAGACGTATGGTATTTTCTGGTGCAAAAACGGCAATAAACGGGACACGTATCTGAAACCAAAAAAACGACTCTATTCGGGTATTTGTGTATAACACGTCGCGTCTTAATGAATATCGCGTCCCCGACGGGATCGATATCCGAGCCCACATCAGTAATCATTTCATCCGTATGAGGTATGGATTGCAGGCGAATCGGACATTTGTCATCCGTCTTCGACATCAATGATGCATAGTAGGGAGTGACCATCCACCGGTAGGTACCTTTGACGGCATCAATCGCTGTGACATCCTGGTCGCTTAGTGCGATCCATTGAGCGAGCTCGTCCTTCGTCCTGATCAAATTGCGCATATGGAATTTCCAGTCGTTCCAGACGGCTTCGGTGAAGTTATCTTGCGTCAACAACATTGTAGGAACTCCACAATTTCATAGGTTCGACGTGTCAATGGCGTACTTGTTTCCAAGCGGCTATAATTGAACAAAAAAGCAGATACATTACGTTTGTCGGCACCGCGCGCGACACCAATGCCAAAAGAAAAGAGATGACCCTTACTCAGTTCGTTCTTTTGCGAGCCTCGATCACGGCCCAGTCGCAGAAATAACAAGTCACCCGCTGTCCATACAATATCTGTAATTGCACCATGACTAAATTCGGAATCAAATTAAACGCGGAATCGTAATTTAGTCAATCTAAAGGTGAAATATATCGTGCTTTTTATTGTTGTGTTTCCTCATGTTTTTGTTTCGGGAGTTACATGAACGAATTGGAAGTTTAATATAATTTTTTCACTACATTGTAGCGCGTCGCCTTTAAAGGTTCCGGATTCGGTCCGGCCTTCAGAAGGCCGGACCGGCGTTCGGAACCAACGAAACTGCAAACCAACCAGGGGCCAGTTCCTAATGCCGCCAAGGGATCAATTCCTCCGGTCGCTTGACACGGTCATTCCGATTGATCCCGGCCACAATTCCGATTTGGCCATCTTCGGTCTGAACCGAGTCCACCTGGCCAAGGTCCGGATTGGCGTCCGTCGCCTTGATCTTGACGATAGGGATACTCCCATGTGCTAGGTCGGAAATGGTGTGATCGACCAACCGATCAAGTCGACGGCACGCTGAAGTATCGCCTCGGTGCGAGGAAGACTGGATGAAGCCGCGACGACATGTCCCAAGCAGTCTCGATAATCGCCTTTTCTGACGATCGGGGTCTGGGGTCTAGCGTAAAATTTCACCTCGGCGACACCTGGTACAGCAGCGGCCTCACTGTCCCCGCCAATCCAATCGAGTGTCCCATCGCGATCAGCAACCAGGAATCGCGCGGCCGCAGAGTCGGAATGCCTTTTGCGCAGGTCGCATTCATCGCCGACTACAAGCTTGATGTGCTCGGTGACGAGATCGACGCCATAGGCGAGCTGGACCAGTTGAGGATCCGGTGCACCACTAAGGCGCGGATTGACTTCAATGACGACTGGACCACGCTTGGTCCATCGCAACTCGATGTTCGATGGCCCCCAGCCTAAGCCGAGAGCGTGCAAAGAGCTCAGCGAAATCTCGGTGATCTCCCGACATTGGGCATCGGTCAGTAAGGCCGGAAAGGCCCATTCCCGGTAAACAAAGTTGGGTGGGGGGCCATATTCACCGATGCCAATCGCAACGACCTCTGTTCCCATCATGTCGGCGCTATACAACGGGCCTTGTGCAAATTCTTCAACCAGTATCCTCGGCGCAGACCGCCACATGTACTGCCCGCCCAACAGATAGTCCGTATGTTCGGCTAGCTCGTTGGCAGTGCGGCACAATCGGACACCGACGCTGTTGCTGCCCACCGCAGGCTTAACTATCACCGGCAGTCCGATTTCCGCGGCAGAATCCTTTACCTCCGCTGCATTGGCCGCCAAGCGATAAGCAGGTATCGGAACGCCTGAGGCCGCGAGAAGTTGACGCTGAGTGTACTTATCGCAGCATTGTTCAATAGCCTCCGGGTTCGGTCCCGGTAGATCGAAATGACGGCAGAGCTTGCCAACTGTCGCATACACTGGGTCCAACGCGCCCGTAATGCCAGCGATTTCATAAGTGTCTTGGAGCCGGGAACATTCGCGGATCAGGGCATCCAGATCGTCTGTATCAACGCGGATTGCCTCAGCCCCTTTCGCTCCAAAATGGTCATACCGCGTTGGATCGTCCGAAAGGGTAAATGGCTGGAGGCCAAGACGCTGAGCGGCCTGGATGTAGAGCAGACCCGAGCCCATTCTCGTGCCTCCAACTAAGATCAACGCTCTTGCCATTGCTGTGGACCCCTTTTGTGCGAGCCGTGCGACGGTCTGAAGGATTGGCGGCATCTTTTGCAGTCGCGCTTGACCTCGGACCTGGCCCCAAGGCTACCATCGTCAACAATTTTGCGACGTTAAGAGTCTGCGAATTTTTTGTTGCTACGGTTGCCGTTCCAACTCTTACACCGTCTTTACAAGACGGGCCCGCGACGGAGCACACTAGGTTTGCGAAGCAGTTGGATCGGCTGAAGCTGCACAGGGCTGGGGGTGGAGCTCAGAGACGACGGTTGATCGCACTCTCGTCCTCAAACGTCCGCAAATTAGGTACCGCCTTTCGTGTTTTCGTCTGGGGGCTGTCCTCGGTCTAGAAGGTGGGCATAGGGCGCATCGGCTCGGCCACATAACTTAGGGACGGAAGCTCCCCACCGTGGCCCGACCCCCGGCCCTGTGCCGCGGGTTGGCTCAAGACCGGCGACGACGGCGACCTCCCTGCCGATGGCCCCAGGAAGGCGGCCATCTCGCGTGCGATCGTAGCCACGATCACCGGCGGCTTCTTGCCGGCGACGCTGGGGCGATGATAAGCGGGCGCAGAGCCGGACCTGCCCCCTTGTCGCTTTTACTTCCCGATTTCAAACAGGAAAAAGTCAGGTGTTGTTGAGGTTTAGGCGTTACGACAGGCCCGATTTTTCGCTAATGATTTCACTGACAGCTCGATTTGCCGAACGGATTGCACAACCGAAAAGCCGCACCCAGCACGTCGCATTCCGACGAAGCCTGGTCGACGGCACGTCGTCTCGCTCGCGAGCTCGACAGGGTTCTCGACGGTTCGGGGCCACGACGCGCCGCAATCAACCGGGCCGCGGCCGCTCGTCACCGACTCCGCAAAGGAGTTCAAAGGGCATGCCTTCCAGCGCGGGTGCGAAGACTACGGCATTCGGATCCGCTATCGGGATCGTGGCCGCGTCCACCAGGGCGGAGTGGTCGAAAGGCTGCTCGGAAAGCTCAACACCGTTCTTGCGACGCAGCCCGGCTCGACGGGCCGATCCGTCGCGGATCACGACGAATATCCCGCGCAACGGCGAGCTTGTCTCAGCTTCGCCGATCTTGAGCGATGCGTCGCGCTCGCGGTGATCGACCATAACCTCCAGGAGAACGCGAAAACCTTGAAGGTGCCGGCGACGGAATGGGAGCGGCACAGCCGAGAACTCCCTCGCCTCGACGACGATCCGGTGCGTGTCCTGCTGGCCTTCCTGCCCGGCGCAGAGAGACGCCTCTCGCCGCAGGGATCAGCATGTTGGCGCAGGACTACTACTCGCCGTGGCTGGGCGGCTTGGTTCCACAGCGAGACCGGGGAGACCGGTAATTTCTCTGGGGTCGAATACTGGTTTTTAGGCCCGCGTAGTTCATGAGCGTCGCTTAGTTCGGAGGGAAAGCGATGGCAGTGGAATGGACGATCACGGTCGAGGGCCGGAACGAGTTTGGTGACGTTTGCCGGAAGGCGGTTCGTATCAACAAGAGCTGGGAACGACTGTTTGACGGCGACCTCGGCCTGTCGATCGAGGACGGCAAGACCATCATGACGGCGCTGCAGAGCGCGGTCGTGAACCACGAGGCGGAGACGTATTCCCTCTTTCGCCGGGTCTGCCCGGATTGCGAAAGGCTTCGGCCGGTCAAGGACTACACGACGCGACGGATCCGGACTGTCTTTGGCATCGTGGAGGTGCGCAATCCTCGCTGGATGCTGTGTCGGGATTGTTACCCAGGCATGGTCGTTGCCTTTGCGCCGCTGAAGGAGATCTGCCCGGATCGAGCGACATCCGAGCTGATGGAACTGACGGCGCGGCTGGGGAGCATGATGCCGTACCGGCAGGTGGCGAGAGTGCTTGCCGAATTCCTGCCCGTTGAGCCGACCGACGCATGCCACCGTGCGCAAGAGAACCATCAGGATTGGCGAACGGCTCGACGATCAGGTTGCTGAGGAAGTGTTGCACGCAAGGGCGCAAACGGACGAACGACGCCAGCTTGAGATGCAGCTTCCCGGCGATCGCCGCAAAGAGTTCGTCATCAGCATCGACACGGCGCATGTCCGCAGCGCCGATTCCAATTTGGCGCGAAACTTCGAGCTCGTTGTGGCCCGATGCGGCCGCGGCGGGCGGGGGGAAGGTGGCGGCCGCTATTTCGCGACCAGCAGCACCGACCAACGGGCAATGCGGGATCGTGCCCTTCATGCCCTTCGGGAAGTAGGTTACCGCGGCTTTGGCGATGTGACAGTGATTTCGGACGGCGCCGAAATCCTGAAGCGGCTGCCCCGCGCCATGCCGAAGCCGACGGCCCATATCATCGACTGTTCCACATCGCCATGAAGGTGCAACCGATGCAGCATATCGCCGATCATATGGCTCGATCCCGATCAGGTCTCTCTGAAGCGCTTCCCGGAATCGACCGTGACATCAGTGCGGTGAAGTGGCGCCTGTGGCATGGGCGGGTCGATCGCGCGATCCGCGACCTGAGGCAATTCCTGGCGAGACTGAAGGCTTCGCAAGGAGACGGCGAGTTCTCGATCGCCCGTCTTCACAGCCTCGGCTCGCAGCTCCTGACCTATGTCAGATCGAACCGCGGCGCGATCGTCGACTATGGCAAACGCTACCGTGCCGGGCTCCGCGTCGCAACGACCCTGGCTGAGTCAGCGGTGAATTCACTCGTCGGCAAGCGGATGGTCAAGAAACAGCAGATGCGCTGGTCGCTCCACGGCGCTCATATGCTCATGCAGGTCCGGACGGCAGATCTGAACGGCGAGCTTCGCGATCGATTGCGGGCACCGTTCCGACTGCCAGAGCCGAACGTGCCACCACTATTCAAGCCCAAACCGCCTCTCCTGCGCGCCGCCTGACCCCAGAGAAGTTACCGGTCTCGAAGCACGCAGCCTGATCCGTCACGCAACGAGATCGAGACACAGGCCGACGAACTGCTGCGGCACAGCCAGGATTATCAGCTCCTGCGACAAATCCCAGGCATCGGACCGATCAATGCACTGACGATCATCGCTGAAGCCGGAGATCTTCGCCGCTTCCACCATCATCGCCAGTTTCTCAAGTTCTGCGGACTGGATCTCTCGACACAGCAGTCCGGTCAATATCGCGGCCAGACCCACCTTTCCAAGTTCGGCAATGCTCGTTTGCGCCGCACTCTGTGGATCGCCGGGCAAGTCGCCATCCGTCAGCGTGAGAACGGCTTCCGGCACAAGTTCGAACGCTACATCGCAAGAGATCGCGACAATCCAGATCTGCGCCGCAAGGCGATGACCGCTATTACCGCCAAGATGGCGCGCGTCGTACACGCCGTCGTCAAAGGCGGTTCCAATTACCGGCCCTTCGTTGAGGGGCGGGTGCCAGGAGGAAGAACCTCTGTCAGCTAGGGCCGTGACGGCATCGCTTCGATGACCCTGTAGATAATGTTTGGGTCTTCCACCTGGATCAGAAGCTCGTGTTGAGGACGGTGAGGGCCGCTATCCGCGTACCCTGTGTTTGCTATGGACGAGACCTTTTCCCTTGCCGGTGGAGGTCGCCTGGTTCGACCACCCAACTTGACGAGCGTCATGCGGCGAGAGCATGCTGACGAACAGAGAGACTTTGACTGTCTCCTCCATTTCCTTACGCTCTTAGGACGTTGTCGCTGACGATCATCCTCGGCCGGCCGCGCCCGGTAACGAGCCTGTCCAGCTCGCGTGCAACCCGCATGCCTGACAGCGAAGTGTCGACCACCAGCGCCAGGCACTCCCGCGTGCAGTCGTCGACGACAGCAAGGATGCGAAAGCGACGGCCGTCGGTGAGCTGGTCCGACACGAAGTCGAGCGACCAGCGCTCGTCAGGGCGCAGCGGCACCAGCATCGGCGCCCTGGTCCCGATCGCCCGCTTGCGCCCGCCACGGCGACGAACGGCAAGCTTCTCCTCCCGATAGAGCCGGAACAGCTTCTTGTGGTTCACGACGAGGTCCTCGCGTCTCAGCATCACGAGGAGACGCCGGTAGCCGAACCGGCGACGATCATGCGCGATTGCCCTCATCCGCTCGCAGACCTCGCCGTCGTCTGGACGGCTGGTCTCGTAGCGAACCGTCATGCGGCAGCAGCCGATGGCTTTACACGCCCGCCGTTCGCTCATCCCGAAGGCATCCTTCAAGCGAGCGACAGCTTTCCGCTTTGCCGCGGGCGTCACCACCTCTTTCCCACGAGATCCTTCAGCGCCGCGTTGTCGAGCATGGCGTCGGCCAGCAGACGCTTCAGCCGGGTGTTCTCGTCCTCCAGCGCCTTCAGGCGGCGCGCCTCCGAGACGTCCATCCCGCCGAAGCGGGCCTTCCAATTGTAGATCGAGGCGTCGCTGACCCCCTGCTTGCGGCACAGGTCGGCGACCGAAACCCCGGCCTCGTGTTCCTTTAGAATTCCGATGATCTGCTCTTCAGAGAAGCGGCTGCGCTTCATGTCCTGGTCCTCTCAATGGGCCAGAACGAACTTCAATCCGGATTAAATCGCGGGGCAACGTCAGCCAAATGGCCGAGTCTCCATCGCATTCCTGTGGCCCGCTGCCACTGAATGCGGGTGGCGGAGTGCAGTCCCTTACCTTCGTCCGACTCCGAGGCAAGATGCTTGGTTAGTTGTTCGCATCCAGTCCTGGATACCGAGCGTTCCGCTCATGGTCTTCTGAGAATAGATCGAATCCGAGTTCGCGTGATGGGGCGCATGTTTCTGACGTCTCTTGATGGTCGTGGCGCCACTCTCGTCGGTGCGAGCCGGTCGCGTGGGGGGTATGAGCAAAGAATGCCTTATCTCTCCTTGAGTGCGACCCGGCCAAGGGTAGCAGGTGCGCCGACTGCAGCTTGAAAGTTGCGGATCAACTCAAGTCGATCGACAACAATCCGACGCCATTTCTCGGCCCGCCGGTTGTTCAAGTTAAAGGCAAGGCATTTCATCTCGTTCGTCGCGGCGAGGACACCATCGTCCGACCTCCGGATCTGGTGCAACAATACAAAGCGCTTGTTGTCGAAATCACTTAGTTGCGTCGTGACGTTTATCTCAGTGCCGAGCGTCAATTCGTTGAGATACCGCACGTGGTTCTCAATGACCACATTCTCATGGCCGCCGCGTGCCTCCATGGTGCCCTCAGGAGAGTTGATCCAATTCCAGAAGGCCCAGCCAGTGTGATTGGAGATAGATAGGTAGTGGGCGGAATTAACGTGCTCGAACTCGTCGATCCACTCTGAACGAACCCTTGTCCGAAACAGTACAAGGGGGACCTCTAGAACCCCAGTCCAGGGGATCGGCGGATCATAGATTTCGGCCATGTTTTTTGCATCTCACACTAACGAACCTGGGTAACGCTTCCCTGAGTCGCCAACAACATTCCCGGCGAATGCCGCGAGCGAACCTAGGCTGAAGAATCTGAGCTTCCAACCTAGCTGCGCAGAAAATGGCCGACAAAGGCGTCAATGCATTGCTAAGCGATCCGAGGACCATTCACGAAATGTCCGCGTCTAACTCTGCATGCCCGTCCCAGAGCGACAGAGCTGCCGGCTAGTTCCCGGCGCTCTCCATCCGCCTTGACCTTATAGCCTTGTCCACTCAGCCGACCTCCATCTCAGGAACGGAAGACAGGACTTTGAGGGACAGTCACCTTCCTGGCTATGGGAGGAGCGCCGGCTACTACGGCGTCTAGCATGTCCTAAGCTCCCTCTTCGAGAAAACCGAACGGCTTACTGCAACTCTCGCGCCCGTCCGGCGCCATTGCCGGTTTCCCAGATCGAGTCGAAGTTGCGCAACATCACTTCGGCGACGCTGAAGGTTTGCTTTCTCTGTCGGGAAGTCAGGCGAGCGTCGATGTCGGGATAGATAAAGAAGGGAAGCGAAATTCGTTCGGCCGGACCAGTGTGCACGACCTGATGGGGCGTACTCTTGAATCGGTCATCGCTCAAAGCCTGAAGCATGTCGCCCAGATTGACAACGAGACTGTCGGGCAAGCTCGGCGCCGGCACCCAGCGCCCCCCGAACCACACCTGCAAGGAGCGCGTGGGAAGTTCCTCCTGCAGCAGCAGCGTGAAGAACCCATTGTCGGTATGCTTTCCGGCCGTGCCGCCAGTGGACGGATACCGGATCACGCGTTGCAGGACTGTCGGGGGGGTGAAATGGCGTCGGAACCAGCCCTCTTCCATTTCGAGCAGGTCGGCCAGCGCCATCCCGAGCTGCGGCACAACCTCGTTGACCACGGTAGCCTGCAAAGCAAGCAGGCTTCGAGCGAAACCAGGAGCCACCGCGTCATCCGGAAGGCGTGTGCAACCAGCAAACGGGCGCCGGTCGCCTTCGTTCTCGATTCCGAGGTCGAACATTTCCTTTGGATCGGGGCCAGCCTCAGGATGTAGCACCTCGCCGTGCAACGGACTGTATCCACGGGCGGTAGCGGGGTACACGTTTTGGACGGCGTGGCCGTAACGTTCCTTTGTCGACTGTGGCAACGCGAAGAACCGCCGGGAAGCCTGGATCGCTTCTGCGATCTGTTCTTTTGGGATTCCGTGCTCGACAAGGTAAAAGAACCCGTATTCCTCGCAGGCCAGGCGTAGGCGCTCGCGCTCTTCGTGTCGCGTTGCATCGGCTGCCAGTTTTGCTAGTGAGATTTGCGGTAGTGTGGTCATAGCTGCGGCTCCGTTTCTGCGCAGGCCCTATCCGGCACTTTGAAAACCCAGTAGTGCGCGCCCTCCTCCGCAATGTATCTGCCGTCGTTTAGACATTGTGCCGTCGCAAGCACGCCCGCATCCTGCAGATGCCGCACCTCATCTTCAAAGGATGTGGCCTCCGCATAGCTCTTTCGGGTGCTTGCGATGATGAATCCGTTGGCGCGCGTGACGCGAGCCAGTTCGCGCAGTGCATTCGGTCGGACATGCCCGAGCGTGAAGACGCCGCAGCAGACCGTGATGTCATAGCTCGCGTTGAGGTGGTCGGAGAGCGGCCCGTTAAGGTCGACATCGCCTTGGACATCCCGGTAGACACCAGTTTTCCGCGCTTTTTCGGCCATCTCTTCGGAAAGGTCGAACCCGTCGAGCAACTGGAAGCCGAGGCGTTTCAACTGCGCGCCAACGAGGCCTGTTCCGCACCCGGCGTCCAGGATTGCGATGGCTGCTCGCTCATTGGCAAAATACGCTGTCTGCACGGCGCTCGCGAGTTCCGCAACCACCGTCGGCCCGCAGTACCCGTCGCGGCCGACATCCAGTTCATAGGAACTAGCCCATCCGCGATAAAAGTGGGCCAAGCGACTGACGTCGCCGTCGAGGGCATGGGAATCCTTGATGCGCTTTCGCGCGGCTTGCTCCAGTGTCGTCTGCTGATCGAGGGCGGTCATGACAGTTCCTCCGTATATGGGCAGATGAGATGCGGTACAGTCGTCAGCGGCGGCGCAATGGCACCGGCTGAATCTATAAGCTGTTCGTTGCTGTATTGCTGAGCATGGCTGTCCGACCATGCGGAGGCTCCTACGCTCCAGGTGATCACGTCGTAGATCAGGGTATTGCTCAGGCCCATGCCGCGTCCGAGATCAAACGCTTCGTCAAGGATCAGGCGATTGACGTGGGTGAGCTCGCCGGCCAGACACTCGAGCAAGCGTATCTGGATGTCGCTGAGCGGGACGTCGTCGAGCGGAAACACATGTTCACGCTTCGGTTTGATCCGTCCGATGGGATCGGTGAGGAATTCTTCGTCTGGCGGATGCGCGGGGTCAGCACCGTACTTCGATGGCGCACGATAGCCCGGCACTTGCAGCCGAACGCCGAAGACCACCTCCGCCAACTCGACGACTCGCAAATGGCTGTCGTATCGGTCGAACTTCCGTCCCGCCTCGCTATAGCGCTTTTCGACCGCGCGCCCGACCGGCAGCCCCACGCCGAGGTCGTCGGCCAGCTGGACAGTCAGGCCCATATCTTTCACCGGAATTTCCAGCGTGCAAGAGCGATCATAGCTGCCATCCAGCAGAAACGGGGCGTATTGCTCGATTGCAACCGAGTTCGCCGAAGAACCGGCAAACCTGCGCCACGCCTGCTGCGCAGGAACGCCCCCGCGCACGCTTCGGCAGAGCGCGTTGCCGCTCGCGACGGCTGCGGCGTAAAAGAGCAAGTTCGTCAGTAGTTTGACTGACTGGCCCTGACCGATATCACCGACATGGAAGGAGACGGCCCCCATGGCCTGCAACACCGCCTGGCTACGCACATAGGCCTCCGATGGCCCACCGACAAAGAAGCTGACATTGGCAAACTCGACCCCCATGTGGGACAAGTTGCTCACCGGCGCCTCTAGCGAATGCACGCCAATTGCCGCGGCCCGGCGGGCGATCTCGACGGCATTTTTATAGTCGGTGGTGGACGTGTCGATCCACACGCTGCCCGGTGGCATTCCGGCTAAGGCGCCTTGCTCGCCCGTCATGGCGTCAAAGACGTGGCGTGGCAGCGGCAAGCAGGTGATGACAATCTCACAACCCCGGGCCGCATCGCGCGGAGCGTCATGCCACCGGGCTCCCTTTTCGACGACGTCTTTCGCGGCTGCGGGCTTGATGTCGTAGACGTCCACCGGATAGCCGGCTTCCAGGAGCTTGGCGATCATGGGGCGCCCCATCTTGCCGGTACCAATGAATCCGATCCGTTCGACGTTGCGGAAACGGGTGGCACGCACGGTGCTTCCTCCAGCCTCTACAGCAGGCATAGGGCTTCCTTTCACAAGTAACGTCACGATTTGCCTTGGGTAAGTCTGACCGATCGATAGGAAGTGAATATCTGCCGGATTCATGGCATGTTCAAGTAGTTATCAATTAATAATTTATTGAATTATCGTTATATCTATTGACTATTCGTTTAATATACACTAGTTAAAACATCACAATACATTAATCTTGGAGGGTAAAAGCCCGACCCGAACCTCGGGATTGGGCGTGGAAACGGTTGAGTGGCCGTCCTTTGATCGTCCGTGGCCTTTGCCGATTGGCTGTCGATGATGCCGGCGCTCGGGCTCGCCTCGCGACCGAGGGCGAGGCGCACCACGGGTAAAGCTGTCGAATGGAGGCGATGACACCGACTGCCCCATTCCTGTCCTGGATGCCGTGGTCGTCCTGTCGCCTTCGCTCCAGGCCATGACGGAGGAGTGATCTGTGGACATGGATCACCAGATCGACGAGGCGTGGGTACTCGGCGTTCAGCGCAAAACTCTATCAGTGGAGTAAGGCAAATCCGAAGACGCGTGTTAGACATGTGGGGTTGGGTCACTTACCTCCGCGTGCTGCGTCACGTTTGGCAGCGCGTAGCCTCCAATCGAGGCCGACGCACGGCTGGGATCGACGGGGTGACCGTGGACCGCATCCGGAATGGGATCGGTGAGCAACGCTTCGTCGAAGGGCTCAGGCCGAATTGCGCTCCGGCGCATATCGACCCAGCCCTGCGCGGCGCAAGCTTATCCCCAAGGCCGATAAATCGGGGCAATTCCGCCCTTGGGCATTCCGACACCTTGTTCAAGCGGTTTTAGTGATGCCGGAAATGCGGTGGGATTTTGAGACCTACGCGCAAAGCCGTTGATCGACCGTCTCGGTTATGGTGATAGCGTAGGACTTACCAGCCTTTCTATCGGCGGGAACCACCCTGCGGTCGATCCAATAATAGACTGCCCCGCAACTGACGCCATAGCGTTGGGCGAGTTGATGACGGTCAGCGTCCCCGCCGGTGCCGACGGGCCGGGAATGCGATGTTTGTGGCGGATCCAGCTGATCATGCTGGCGGTGAACGGCCTGCCGGTCGCGCTGGTCTTGTGGTCGCGGGCAAGAAACGCCGCGATCTCGCGGTCGTCAAGGGATCCGCGTGAGCGCGCGAATTTCGTCGACGAAGGGCGGGCAACATGTCGATGTCAACCTTCGCGTAATGGGGGGTCGTGTCGATCGACCGATGGCGCAGGACGGTTGATGTCGCTGCCGAATGGCGGAGAAGATTGGCGCTTCGGGACGGTGCATGATAGATGCCGGCCAAGGTAAGCGCAAGGCGACGATGCGCACTCGCGCCCGCCAATAGCCGAAACGGTGCAACGGTCCGCAGGAAAATCTGGTCACAGGCGGCAGGCGGACTGGCGGCTTGAAGATAGTCGATGATCGCGTCACCAGCGTCCTGGGGTAGTGGAAGCCGGAGCTCGCGGCGTCCCTTGCCGCGGAGACGCAAGGTTCCTCACGCCAGTTAATGTCATCGAGGCGCAGTCCGAAATGTTGCCGGCGCAGCCCGAAGCGGGAAAGCAGCAGAAGCACCGCGCGATCGCGGATGCGCATTGGCGTCGTGACATCGCACGACGCGATGACCCGATCGACTTCCGCCGCGGAGATGTAGCGCGGCATCGTACTGCCTTGGATCAGGGCCCAAAGCGGGAAGCAGGCGCATGACCATCCGGCCATGGCGACGGACTATGCGCTCAGAAATACCTCGACGCCGTCTCAGCCATATCTGGAAGGCCAGGACTTGGTCGGCGTGCGCCACCTCCTGCTTTAGCGGCGTCACGAGTCCGCGTTCCGCGAGGAAATCGACACTCATTTCGCTTCCGAAAATTCGGAAGTCCGCGATGTTCAAAGGCCGTCATTTTGACCAGTCTGTGATCCTGCTGTGCGTCCGGCGTGCGTTCAACCTTCTCATATGTTCAAGGCGGCGGAGGTATCGGAGATATCATCGTCGAGCCTGAGAGTTTGGCACGGGAGGCGACCATCGTCATTCGACGGTCCGAATTCTCGCGTCCGGCCGTGTCCAATTGAAGACGTCTATGTTCGAAACCCGACACACTAAGGCGGACGTACTCCGCCGAGGCGGCGCGAAATACGTGGTTTTCTTCTTTTGTTCGCAGATCCTCTTTGGTGGCATGCCGATTGCATGGGACACGGTTAGGGCTAGCTGGAATGTGACAGCGGGCAGCAATCCAGGGAGAAGCTGATGCGGGTACGCATGCAACGAAACCGATGCACTGATGCCTTTGCCGATCCAACTCGCCCCACAGTCTGACCAAAAAGCAGGCGGAGGTCCGGAAGGCGGGACAGCTTGGCTGGCTGCGCCCGGACGTAAAATCTCAAGGGTCCATACGTTATGAAGGTTTCCGCCCGGTGGCGCTGGATACGGTAGTCCTCTCGACGCAACATGCGGAGGAAGCCTCACAAGAAACAATCCGGGAAGGCGTCATCGAGGAGATCATCAAGCCGGTCTTGCCTCCCAACTTGGACGCGACCGGGACCAGGTTCCTGGTCAATCCAACGGGGCGGTTCGTCGTCGGTGGGCCGCGCGGCGACTGCGGTCTCACTGGCCGCAAGATCATCGTGGATTCCTACGGGGGGATGGGGCGGGCTGAAAACACAAATTTACTCCCTGGATAAGAGAGCTCGTTGGGTCTTGTTCAATGCATCGTGGCTTGCGACAAGAATCGAAAACGAATGTAACAGAACACGTCCACACGAATGTCTCGCCTCCAGTTGCGACAATTCTAAGGTTTCTGTTGCGCCGGACCAGTTGCACGGTTTGGCGCCATCGGCGGGCTCGAGGATCCAGTGGTGAGAGCTTGGCATGAGCGGTCGCATCGTTGATAGAGGTGCACTCCGTCAAACCAGGCACGGTCCTTTTCCAATAATTTGAGGTTCGGTTGGGGTGACGAGGCAATTGATCCGAGAAAACGGTCGATCTCTTATGATCAGCGCGCTTGGCAAGATGCAAGACTGGGGAAACGCTTTGCCGCAGCACCTTTAACAATGATGTCACAAAGGAGGAAATCCGAGCGGCAATACACATGGTGGATAATAGCGGCGGTGTAAAGTTTGGGAGTGTTTTCGGTCTACCAGGAAATTTCTAGAGGAGCGCAGTATTCTATGAGGATCATTGGCATTACGATGTGGCAACTCGACCTGCCACTTATAAAGCCCTATTGGCTGCCCGGTGGCCGCCTGAAGTTAGAGAAACTCGACAGCACCTTTGTTCGAGTTGATACCGATGCGGATGTGTCTGGTTGGGGAGAAAGTTGCCCTTGGGGCAACATCTATCTACCCGCCCATGGTCCAGGGGTAAGGGCGGGCATAGCAACACTAGCGCCCTCATTGCTGGGGCAGGACCCGAGGTCGCTTGAAGCGATCAACCGGACAATGGATACGGCGCTTCCCGGTCATCTATATGTGAAGTCGGCCATCGATATGGCCTGCTGGGACATCTTGGGAAAAGTCACCGGGATGCCGCTATGGCGATTGTTCGGTGGAACTGAGGCAAATCCGGTCGCAGTTAACTCTTCGATTTCCACCGGCACTAGCGACGAGATGATCGCACTCATAAGAGATGCCTATTCAGAGGGCTATCGTACACACTCTGCTAAGGTGGGAGGCAGCGATCCTGTCGCGGATATTGCGCGTATTCAGTCGATTGAAGCGGCGCTGAAACCGGACGAGAAGGTTACCTACGACGTGAACCGAGCCTGGTTGCCGGCGGTCGCGATCCAGGTACTGAACAACGTGTCCGTACGTGGCTGGATCGAACAGCCTTGCGAGACGCTGCAGCAATGCGCTCAGGTTGCTCAACGAATAATACAGCCGATCATGCTCGACGACTGCCTTCATACTTTTGACGACCATCTGCTAGCTTGGCGCTTGGGTGCCTGCGAGGGGGTCAAGGTGAAGCCCAACCGAATGGGCGGTCTGACCAAGGCCCGGCAGATTCGCGATTTCGGTGTCTCGGTGGGATGGCAGATGCACTTTGCGGACTTAGGTGGTTCGGCATTGGCAGATACTGCGGCAATTCATCTCGCATCATCGACCCCTGCCGCAAACAGGTTGGCCAGCTGGCTCTGCCATCATCACCTTGCGGTCGACCCCGTCCCCGGCCAAGGAGCCAGGAACATCGATGGTTTTGCTGCGCCGCCGACTGCGCCGGGACTTGGGGTGGAGCCTGACGTCGCCGCACTTGGAATCCCTGCATCAGTCTTCCACAAAGGAAGGCGCTATGACTCATGACCCTCGCCGCGCGGTATCGGCTTGTTGATGACGCGGCGATCTTCGAGATGAATGTCGAAAGCGCTGGCGTTTGGCTTCCATGGCGAATCTGCTCCGGCAGCCTGCCGCGCAGGTCGAGCATCGATCGCGCGGCATCAACATTCTGATGCTGGGCCATCGTCACAAGGCGCTTCCGGGTGCCGTTGCTGTTTACCCTGCAGCCGCATCAGGGCAACTCCGAACAGGTCACCGCATAGCGCTGATGCGCCGCTATCTCAGCCTGTTTCCCGCCGCCTCTATCCGCTGTCTGCTCGTCGACGGCGAGTTCATCGGCGCCGAATGGATGGATTTCCTAAACGAAAACAATATCCCCTTCGCCATCCGCGTGAGGGTCGACATGACCGTCACTCTCGGGGATGGTCGCGCATGGTCGCTCGCCCTTTTGCGGCGCAGGCGAGCCCGATGCGCAACCCTTGTCGGGCACATCAACGGCACGGCACGCGCCACGCGCGAGCCTCTTCGTCTTGCCGCCAAACGCCTTGGCAACGGCGAATGGCTGATCGTGGCCACCAATCGCCCCGATCCGAAGCAGGCCTCAACGACTACCGAAAGCGGTGGGGTATCGCATGCCTGTTCGGGGACACCAAGACACGAGGCCTCAATCTCGAGGGCACCCACATCACCAATCTCGAGAAGCTCGAAAGCCTCATGCTCGTCGTCGTGCTCGCCATCACATGGGCCTATCGATGCGCCACCCAGACCATGGGGATGAAGGCAATACCGCGCAAAAGCCATGGCCGCCGCGAGAAATCCTGGTTCCGTATCGGTCTCGACGCGCTCAGGGACTGGATCCTCAACTGCCCCAAAGCAGCAACCCATGCATGGCTCGAAAAAGCACCCCGAAGATCGATGGCGATCTCAAAATACGCCTGAGTCGTCTACCGTGCGTATCGGGTGGCTATGCCTCTGAACTGCTTGAGCTTGTTGAAGTATCGCTCGACGAGATTTCGCTGCCTGTAGGCCCATGTGCTGAACGGGAAGCTGCCGGTTCTGTTCTTCTTGGGCAGGATATCGGCCCAAGCGCCTTGCCGCATGACGGCAAGCCTGCCGCTGCCATGCTGGAAACGCTCGAGCCCAATGCGATCCTGCTTGCTGACCGTGCCTACAACAGCGACGCGATCCGAAACCTTGCCGCAGAGGCTAATTGAAGCTGCCCATCTCGGCGCAAAAGCGCAAGGGTTCGACATCAATCCGTTTGCTGTATTTCTCGCCCCGGCTTTGCGCCACAGGATGCCGTTGAGAACCCGACGGTCATCGACACGCGCTACGCCGCGAACCTTGGAAGGCAAGTTTGGCTGGATCACGCTCCATTCAAAATCGCTCAGTTCGTAACGACGTAAGGACTGAACAATCGAGCTGAAAACTCGCATCTACCCTTGCGAAAACGGGAGCGAATGATGCAGGGCTTCCGATCACCTGGTTTATCTTTTCTGCGCTGCGCAATCTCTTCGTCCCACCAAGCTCCAAACACTCAGCGCTCGTCATCCATATCCACCGCCCCAAGCCATGGCAGAGTGGAAGGCCGGGCCCGAGATGCGTCCTAAATCAGGGCCCAGATACTCAATCCCGTTCTTTTTCGGACGACGTGACAGCACCCTCGCACCTCATTGAAAAGCAGTATGCAATTCGGCCAAGTGTCATCCAAGTCCTTCGTAACGCGCTTGAAAGTTATTCAACGCCACTTTCAGACTTTTCTCAACTGTCATTTTGGTAAACTCTGCATACTCAGGAAGGACCCCTGCGATTGCAACCAGCTCGAGGTAGTAGTCCGTCGCGCTCTTGAGCCCTCGCATTTCGTAAACGCGATTGAGATACATCTTGTGCATCCGTTGCATATCGCGCGGCATTCGCGCCATGAGCGTTGCCTTCCGGCGGGTGACCTCGTGAAGTTCCTCAGGGGCCACAACCTCGGTTGCCAGACCCAGTTCCTTGGCTTCCTTGCCGGAAACTTCCCGGCCAGTCAGCAGAAGATCCTTCGCTGCCTTCATGTTCACGAGCCAGGGCATAAACATGCAATGGCCGGTGATGCCGTAGCGAACCATGCCGTAGCCCATCCGAATGTCCGAAGTGACGATGGAGACATCGCAAAACAGTGAAAGTTCGAACCCCTTGCCGATGGCATACTTATGAACGGACGCTATAACCGGCTTACTAACAAGCCAGGGCGTTGTGAATTGCTCGAACTGGCGAATATATTTAAGGCGATATTCGTACATCGACAAGTGATCGTCCGACGGGGGACCTTCTTCCAGATCATGACCGGCGCAGAATCCGCGGCCAGCACCGCGGATAACAATTACATTCACATTGTCATCATCATCAGCGCGAAGTAGTCCTGCCCTAAGTTCAGCGAGCAGGCGCTCGTTCATAGCGTTGATTTTTTCAGGCCGGTTCAGCGTTAGCCAACAGACCTGTTCGGTGTCCACTTCATAGATGAGATGCTCGTATTTCGTAGTCTCAGGTGGAACATGGTACATCATTTTCTCCCGTGGAATCGGATTGGTATTTGAGCCCGCGATCCGAGACTGGCTGGCGAATTCTCTAAGGAGGGTGATTTCAAGCCGGTCCAGGGCTGTGGTCGAGTTTCCATGCCAGTAATAGCAGGATGAGTTCTCCTCAGTCTGTGCCGATGCGCGTTTGCAGGTAGCCTTGCATGTGTCATGCCAACTGAGAAATTGATTTCAGAACAATGCGATCGCCCTGATCGCGCCCTGTCTCATGTCTGACATCGTCGAAGATCCGACAACGAGTGCAACCGTGAGCCTGATCGATCTCCTGTGGCGAGTTCGCAGGACGGTGCTGTCACGTTGTTCGAAAAAGAACGGGATTGGGTATCTGGGGCCTGGTTTCGGACAGCATTTCGTTCACGGCTTTCCACTTCACCGTAGGCTTGAAGCGCCGATTTGTTGCAACGTTTTGATTACGGGCTGCCACGCGACAATTACGGTGTCCGTCTGGCGACAATTAAACTGGCAGAATTGGACAGTTACCGAGTAACGATAAGAGGTATATCCTTCCAATTGTCGTTTGGCAAGAGAGAGCCTTAGCGACAATCACTTTAATTGTCGCTGGATGCTTATGATAGCGGCGTGCGTAATTGTCGTTAGCTATTGTCCCAGCGACAATTACAGCCCATGCGATGATGTGTTGCTGTTAAAGCCTAAGCTAAGATGGGAGTTTCCTCGTTGGCGGCTCTGCGGGCGGCGGAGCGCTCTCGATAGCTTTCGCCATTCATTTCTATGATCGTGGCGTGATGGACCAATCTGTCCACCGCCGCCGCTGTCATGGCGGCGTCCGGGAAAACGGTGCTCCATGCTGAAAATGCATGATTGGCGGTGATGGCGATGCTGTGCCGTTCGTATCGATGCGCGATGAGTTCGAACAGGACGCTGGTCTCGGCTTGATCCTTCCTGACATATGAAAGGTCGTCGAGTACGATGAGGTCGAACTTATCGAGCTTCTCAAGGGCGCCGATCAGGGAAAGGTCGCGACGCGCAGTCTGCAGCCTTTGAACGATGTCGATGGTACGCGTGAACAAGACCCGCTTTCCAGCATCGATAAGAGCATGGCAGATGGCCGCGATAGCGTGACTTTTGCCTGTGCCGCTTTTGCCGAACAGCAAGAGGTCGTCGCCGTTCTTGATCCAGTCTCCGCCGGCGCCGAGGGACAGAAGTTGCTGTTTGCGCACGCCTGGTGCAGCGTCGAAATCGAAGCTGGCGAAGGATTTGCCAGCCGGCGCTTCGGATTGATCGCGATGACGCTGGATGCGGCGGGAGGTGCGCTGGGCGACCTCGATCTCCATCAGCGTAGCGATGGTTTTTTGGGCTGGCCAGCCGTCGCGGTCGGCGGTGTCGGCGATGCGCCGCCAATTGCGCGCGATGCTGGGCAGGCGCAGTTCGGTCAGCAAGGAGGCGAGGATGGCTGCGTCGGTCATGGCCGTACCTCGCAAGCCGAGGGCAGAAGCCGATTGTAGGCTTCGAGATTTGGCTCTGGGATGGCGACCTCGCTCGACGAGCTCGGTTTGCTCGCGAACTCGATCTCAAGTTTGGCGAGGTCAGGCAGCCGGCCGGCTTCCAGGATTGCGTCGAGACGATCGGCCAAGGTGATCTCAATGGCTTCGCAGGTCGAGGCCAGAGCCAGCAAAGCGACCATTGACCGGCAGGCGTCTCTGGGCGGCAGGGCTTCGTCCAGAGCGGTCCAGGCGCGAGCGTAGGCTGCGCGCCGGAAGAGTGCTTCGCGGTAGACGAGGTATCGGAGGGCTTGCGGCTTGCGCCGCAGTGTACCGATCAGATGATGATAATCGATCGAGTGACCGCGTGCTCGGTCGGTCCGTACGCGAGTTATGCGCATGACTGGGTCGGGGCCGAGGAAGCATTCCAGCCGGTCATCTAAGAGACGCACTGCGATCTTGTTGCCGATGAGCCGGGACGGAACGGAATAGAGGATCCGATCGACATTAATGGTGCTGTTGCGTGTCACCTTCGCCGTCACCATCGCGATGTCGGTGGTTCGGCGCTTGGGCAGAGTTTTGAGCGTCTCGCGCTCGGCCGCGACGGCCTTGGCGCGGCGGGCGCTGTGACGATCGCAGACGCCACCGACGAAGGCTCGATAGGCTTCAAGGCTGTCGAATCTCGGCTTCCCCGGCGCCGGAGCCTCTGGTCGAGGCGGATCTTGATGTGGCCGTTGGCGGCTTCGATGCTACCGTTCTCATTGGCGACGCCGGGATTGTTGCGGGTGGGCTCCATGCCGTAGTGCCGGCACAGGTCGCCGTAACGCTTGGTAAAATCGCGTTCGGCGTCGCGGTCGAGGTTTTTGAAGGCAGCCGACAGCGAGTCCGTCCGGTGTTCGCGCGGCACGCCGCCCAGCTTCCAAAGCGCATCCTGCAGGCCTTCGGCGACAGCTAAAAAGCTTTCGCCGCCGAGAATGACTCGCGCATGTTCCCAGCCGCTACAGGCCAGCCGGAAATGATAGAGGCGGTGCGGGAAAGGCTCGCCGGCAATGGTGACGCCGAGGCCGTCCGTGACAGTGAAATCGGACAGGGCCTGGCGGCCGGGATCATGGCGCTGAGGGAAGAAGACCTCCGTGAAGGGCGCGCCATTTGGCGATGCGACGCTCCAGCGTGCGGCGGACGCTGTCGGGAAGAGCGTCAAGGCCGAGTTCATCCTGGAGGTCCTCGAAGATCGTCACGGCCATGACTCCTGGTATCCCCAGCATCTCCAATACCCGCGGCCAGACGTCCGTCAGTGGGTCGGTGCGAGTTCGCCAGGTTCGCGGCTGCTTCTTTTGAGATGGCAAACGCGGGTCTTTGTCGATGCGGCGTGCAGTGCGCGCGGCGCCGGCTGCGGCGGCATCCTTGCTTTGGTGTCGGGAACGGGAGGTCATGTAGAGCATCACCTGGCAGTCGGTCACATGAAGGTTTGGCATCGAGCTCAAATCGTTGGTTGATTGAGCTGCGATACCACCCTCGACGCAGAAGGGCTGACCCACCCTGAAGGGGGCTTGAAATCGCCGCCGTCCCCCCCCGCCGCCCTGTCGGGGGGGGCGCGGCCTCCCCCATCAACGGGCGGGGGCGGACGCCTTAACCAGCCAAGATAATTGTCGTCGAACTGGCCAACTTAATTGTTGCCGCGCAACGGGCACTGTGGCAAGCCTCCTTCGACATTTTTCGAAGGATTAGGTGTTTAAGGGTCGTCAGTTCGACCAGTCAGTGATCCTCCTTTGCGTGCGCTGGTACCTGGCCTACAATCTCAGCCTGCGTGATCTTGAGGAGATGATAGCCGAGCGGGGATCGCCGTCGACCACACGACCATCCACCGCCGGACCGTTGTTTTGTACCGCTACTTCTGGAACATTTAAATCGGCACAAGCGTAGCGTGACCGGGAAGTGGCATGTCGACGAGACGCATATCAAGGTCCGCGGCCAGTGGATGTACTTTTACCGCCATCGACAGTGTCGGCGACACGGTCGAATTCCGGTTCGGAGAGCAGCGTGACCTGTCTTCAGTCAACCGGTTCTTCTGAAAAGCGCTAGCACGTCATGGCCGGCCCGACCGCGTCGTCATGATGGTAGCCAGACCAACCAGGAGGCTATCGTTTTCTATAACATCACAAATCGCGTTTTCTGTCACATCACAAATAGCTTGCAGGATCGTTCCCGAAGCCGATCCGAATCCGCAAGAGTAAATACCTGATTAACAGGATCGAATAGGACCATCGTGCATCAAGCGCCGCATCCGGTCAATGCTCGGCTTCAAATCACCAGCATCAGCCGCGATCATCCTAAACGGCATCGAAATGCATCACATGATGCGTAAGCCACAGGCGAGGTTCCCCTTCAATCCGAATCCAATCCTGGCCGAGCAGTTCCAAATCCTTGCCGTGATTGGCCTCGCGTCACACCACTCTGCGCTCCCATTCAGCAGTTGCAACAAAACCATGCCTTCTACGGCTATCACATGGGGCGTCACCGGAGAGAACGTCGCGCGCAAGTGGCAGCTGACCCGTCAGGAGTGGGACGAATTCGCATTCCGCTCCCAGTACAAGGCGGAACCTGCGCAGAAGGCCTGCAAGTTCGCCGATGGGATCATCCCTTTCATCGTCAAGACCCGCAAGGGCGAGGTCACCGTCGACCAGGATGAATGTATCTGCCACGGCGCCACGCTCGAGTCCATGACGAAGCTCCGGCCCGCTTTCGACAAGGACGGCACGGTAACCGCCCGTAACGCATCCGGCATCAATGATGGTGCTGCCGCAAGGCTCCGGTCTACGGACCGCGCAAGCCGCGTCGGGCGGTGAGCGATCCCTTCACCCTGTCTTCGCGAACGCGTCACGCGATATTCCGGACTCATCGGCACCCGGCTTTCGGGGGACTGAAGGATCTCGGCAAGAAAGGCTTCGGCTTCCATCTCGATCACCTGCGCAAGCGATTGCGCGCGCCTGTGCGAAGCACATCCGGTCATCGATTTCGTCGGGCTGACGAAGGCGAACAATGTTGATAGTCTCATCCCTGACGTATCGCTCTCCTTGGGGAGGTCCTGGCAAGCTTCAACCACCCGCCTTGATGCGCTGCTCTTGTCAAACCGTTTCCGCGATTGCTCGGAGGGATGCGCCTCCTACCTTATGGGGTCTCTTTCTGTCCACTCGCCGGCGTGAGGGGCCCCTCCTTGAGGAGATAAAAGGCGTCGTTAATCACGAATCCGTCAAGACCCGCAGCCCGGGCATAGGTCAGCAAGTCGCTTGCACGATTGATGAAGCCGGTACCGTTGAAGTTCAGCGATGTGTTGCAAAGAACGCCGACGCCGCTTTTCGCCTTGAACGAGGTAAGCAGTTGAAAGAGGTGCGGGTTCTGCTCCTGCGAAACGGTCTGGGCCCGCGCTGTGCCGTCAACATGCGTGACGGCCTCTAACCGGCTATCGAGAACCTTCTGGAAAAGAAGCATGTAGGGAGACGGACGTGCCAAGTCGAAGTGGAGTGCGACGTCCTCCTCCAGGCAAACCGGCGCGATCGGGCGGAAACCCTCCCGGTTCTTGATGCGGTTTAACCGCTCATGGGTTGCTTTTGAGAAAGGCGCCGCGAGAATCGACCGGTTGCCGAGCGCCCGTGGCCCGATTTCGCAATTCCCCTGTACCCAGCCGATCACCTTGTCGTCGAGCAACGCCGAGGCTACCTGGCCGTAGTCGAGTGGATGGATCTCGAGGCCGGTGCGGTCAATTTCGTCAAGTGTGAAAGGCTGGCCTGAATAGACATTCCATTTGATCTTCGCATTGCCGGTGAAATGCCGCATCGCGTCGACTGCGGTCCCGATCGCCGAGCCTGTATCGTTTGAGCATGGAGGAATGAAAACATCGGAAAAAAGGTTTGTTTCGAGCCATCTGCGGTTCCACTCACAATTTAACCCGCACCCACCGGAAATCAGCAGCGGGTAGCCCTTTGTCAGGTTCTTCTTCGCGAAAGTGTGGAACGAATCGAAGATGGCGTCTGAAACGCGCCTGGCGAGGTTGGTGAACTTTTGATGGGTTACGCCAATGTTGTAGTAGGGCGAATTCCGCAGGTCCTCCTTGGACAAGGGATACACATCGCTTTGGAGCAGGAAATCAATTAGCGCCTGCTCGTCCCGGTCCGGCGATCCGGTCTGCCCATAGGCGCAAAGCGCCATTACCTTGCCTGCGTGTTCGATACGCGTTGGACCTTTGGGCAAGGTATATTTCGGATCGGCGAGCGCATAAAGGAAAGCATATTTGTGGCCCGGATTCGCCGTCACTTTTCCCCGATGCACGAACTGCAGGTGCTCATTGATTTCATAGAAATCGCCGCACCATCCTTCCCAGATCAGCGCGTAACAAGGCATGCCGGCGGGGAAAGGCGACATGCCGTAGGAGCCCCAGAGATGGGAGCGCTCGTGCGTCGAGGAATAGAAATGCACCTTTCGGCCGAAAATGGTCCTCTCGCCGACAATTTCCGATCCCTGAGCTATGCCGTAGTAGCCTACCGCGTCGTGGCCGAATCCCGTGCACCACCCACCGACGGCAATGACATCTGGAATGGCGTCTAGGCGCCCAGCGGCTTCGAGGATAGTCGTCGGGTTAATGGGCGTATATCTGGGAAAGCTATCCTTCTCAGCCTCGTATGAATAAATCAGCTCGGCTGCTGATACATCCAACGCTGCAATTGTGCCATCATGGTCCGGTTTGAACGACATTATCCTCATGCTATTACTCCCTGGCGCAACGCCACTTATCCTCTAGGTGTTCTTTAATCAGCTCTACGCTATCTGGTATTTCTGATTATTACTATATGATTATTCGTGCAACTAAACTTAGAACGTCCTTTCTATCACACCTATCTATAATAAATCAACGCCCATGTAGATAAGTTTATTATAAGTATTTGTGAAGAATTATTGTGAATTATCAAGGCTGTGTTTCTATCTGGTTACAGTCCTGCTTACAATCGAGGCGTCGCTGAAGCCGGGAGGCGAAGGTGTCGGCCGCCCCGCGCTGCATGGTACAAACTTAGAGGGCAAGCGCCCTCGCGGCTTCGCTCCGCATGGCCATTGGTGCACCCGTGCAATGGCCTTGGAAAATACCGACAGGTGGACCGCAATAATCGGCTTTAGGCTGAAGACTTTTCAGCGAGCCCCAAAAAAGGAACGGCAGTTCTTTCAGCCTTGCAATGGTTCTGAGCCGTTGGCGCCTTTTGGACGGGGGAAGAAGTTCAGATACTACTTCCGGCGTGGCTATACCCTGCCTTTGGCAGCAATCGCGACTAGATTGCAGACCGGATCGATGCGGCGGAATAGCGTCCTCGTCTCCGAGACATCCGACTTCTTACCAAGGGTCTTCCCTGCTGCCTCTCGTTCGCAACAATCCGCGGTCGGGTGGCTAGGCAATCGGCTTTCTGCGCGACCGCCGTCGAATGAACGTGGCGCTGAGCCGGGCAAAATCCAAGCTGGTCATTGTGGGAAGCCTCCAGTTCTTGAGTGAGGCAGTTCGGGGTGTCAATCCTGACGAAGAAACCCACGACCTAACATTCCTGTCCGATATGATAGTGACGATCAACTCGCTGTCCGAACAGAGGCGAGCCAATGGACTCGCTCTTGCTGAGTTTGTCCGGCCAGGCAGATCAGATCGACCCAGCGTCACGCCGTAGAAGAACGCAAGGCGCAAACGGTCCGGTTGAACGCGCCCCCACGAGACCCTTCGGCCGACCAAGTGGGCCTGATAGGCGCGCACCTCTTCGTATCCCAATTGGTCGGGTGATCGTCCAAAAAATCGACTGAACTTCGCCACGTGATGCACGTACGATCGCTGGGTCTCCGGTGACAAATTGCGGATCGTCAGATCTTCAATCATCCGCTGACCCAGAGGGCTTATCTGGGCCATCTGGGTCCTCCTGTCCGGAGGGTTGGCTCGACACCAAATCTTCTCAGACAGGGGCCTCCTCAGCCCAGACCCGCGCCCCAGCTACCACGGCAGCGGTTTAGTTCAGTCTGATTTGCAACGCATGGCATTATCCGGCGGCCACTGCCGTCACGCATACGGCATCCGGTTCCGCCGCGTGTCCTTGTCGCGTTTATGCGGCAAGGCAGCTCGTCGGATATGCTCCAACGCGATCCGCGGCCGCATGGCAGAATTCGGCCTTATAGTGGCGAAGGGCGCGCAGAACCTCGATCGACTGAGGGAGCAACTGGATCGACTGCCCAAAGCGGCCCTAACGCCCCTCGAAGGTCGTACCGTCCCTACAGCGGCGACAAGAGCGGTGGCATTGAGAACACCGATACCGGGGATCGACGTTTCAGGCGCCGCGCGGCGGCATCGTTGCGGGTCAGTTCCGTGCCTCTGCAGCACACTCTCATCGATGAACACGCGCTTCGCCGGATCGAGATCCTGGCTCGGAGGGTAGCCTTCCGACGCGTCAGATCGTGGGCCCAAGCCTTCGGCAGATATAGCGCCCGATCCATAAAGGCATGGCCGTGGCGCGATACGTACGCTGCGAACACGCCGATCTGGCAGTTGATTATCTTTCCTGCTGATCCCGTGTACTGCCGCGCCACCCCGCACGATGCTTTGCCCTGCTTGAGGAAACCCGTTTCGCCAATCACCAGAACCGCGGCGTCGTCCGCCATATGCTCGACGACGTACCCACGCACCAGGTCACGCATCGCATCGGCGTTCCCACCGATCCCGACCCAGAAGAGCCTGCTGCCGCCAAGGGGCAGAATCGCCGGCAGCCTCCGCGCGCATCTACCTAGCTAGTCTTGCGCCCGCTCCCCGCTCAGCACACCGTCCAGGAACAATCCCGCGTTCACCCGCCGAGCGCTCCTGCGCAAACAGCGGACGCATCCGTCCTTTCACATCCCGCAGCGACACAACTCAAGCGTCGTTTCGATCGATGCCACCATCCCACGACTTCCGAATCATGGTCACTCATTGGTTCAGACACCTCGCCGTTCAGCAACATAAAAATGACAACCGTAATTGCTAGCATAACGCTTGTCGGCCGTGCAGCGCGCCAAGGTCGGAAAATGCTAAACCAAAGGCGAACTGCGCACAGTTTGTTTCAGCCTGCGGTATCAAACTCCGGCAATGCAGCACGAAAGAAAGGCACTCAGATGACTCCGCTCCCTTCCCATGAAGATTTCACCTCAATCAAGGAAGGATATTCACCAAATCCATCTGCATCGCTTTCTCTCAAAAGTGATGCCTACACAGATCCGCGTTGGCATGAAGTGGATGTGAGCGCGATTCTTGCCAAGACCTGGCAGTGGGTTTGCCATGTCGAAAAGGTCAGGAATCCGGGCGACTACGTTGCCGTGGAGATTGCCGGGCAGCCGGTCGCTGTCGTCAGAGACCGAGAAGGCGTCCTGCGAGCATTCTACAACGTTTGCAAACACCGTGCCCACGCCCTCCTGTCCGGCGAAGGCAACTCAAACAAGATCATGTGCCCCTATCATGCTTGGACCTACCGCCTTGACGGCCAATTGGTCCGCGCTCCGCACACCGAAACGCTCGAGAACTTCTCGACCAAGGAAATCTGCCTGGACCAAGTCCAAGTTGAGGAATTCTGCGGCTTCATCTACGTCAATCTCGATCCGTCGGCTCCCTCTCTCAAATCGCAAACCGGGGATTTGGAAACGGAGATTCGCCACTGGGCGCCAGACATCGACAAGCTCATCTTCGCCCATCGGCTGACTTACGACATCAAGTCAAACTGGAAGAACATCGTCGACAATTTCCTTGAATGCTACCACTGCCCCACAGCACATAAGGACTTCTGTTCGCTGGTCGACATGGAGACCTACAAGGTGACGAGCCACGGCATCTACTCAAGCCATATGGCCGATGCCGGCAAGTCGGCCAATACAGCCTATGACGTTTCGAACGCCACGGTGCGGACTCATGCGGTCTGGTGGCTGTGGCCCAACACCTGCCTGATGCGTTATCCGGGCCGGTCGTCGATGATCGTGCTGAGCATCATACCAGCAGGCCCAGACCGCACGTTGGAGACCTATGACTTTTTCCTTGAAAGCAAGGAACCGGATGCGACCGAACTGCAGACGATCAGGTACCTCGACGAGGTGCTTCAGGCTGAGGACATTGGTCTCGTCGAAAGCGTGCAAAAGGGCATGAACACACCGGCCTTCAAGCAAGGCCGCATCGTGAACGATCCCGCTGGGTCAGGACAGTCTGAGCACGCCCTGCATCATTTCCACGGACTGGTCCTCGACGCGTACGCGCGAGTAGCGCCCTAGCGGTGGCGATAGGGTCGAAGCCCTCCGCGATGCCGTGCGAAACGTATAGCCGATCCGAAATTACGGAACTCCTGACGATGTCACCAACCTCGTCAATCGGCTCCCAAGAGACAGTAGCACGCTACGCAAGTGGACAATTTTGGATCCTTGACGGTGGGCTGTCAGCCCAAGTCCAGCAGATGAGACTTTGAAAATGGCTAAACCAGTAATCATTACCTGCGCTCCGACCGGTGGAATCCATACGCCGACAATGTCGGAGTACCTGCCGATAACCCCCGCCGAGATCGCGCAAGCCAGCATTGAAGCTGCCGAAGCAGGTGCTGCCATCATCCATCTGCATGCCCGTAATCCCGAAACGGGCAAGCCCGACGCCAGGCCGGAACTGTTTCAAGAGTTTTTGCCACGCATCAAGCAATCCTGTGACGCAGTCCTCAACATCACGACGGGCGGCGGGCTCGGCATGACCCGCGAGGAGCGCCTCCAGGCAGCTTTGAGAACCAGCCCCGAGATGGCCTCCATGAACATGGGCTCCATGAATTTCGGCATCTTTCCTATGCTCGATAAATACAAGGACTGGAAGCACGCTTGGGAGCCTGAATTCCTGGCCATGACCAAGGACTTCATCTTTCGCAACACGTTCGGCGACATCGAATATTCGCTGCGTGAGCTCGTGGAGGGGCATGGTACCCGCTTCGAATTCGAGTGCTATGATCTGGGCCACCTCTACAACCTCGCTTGGGTCGTGGACCAGGGTTGGGTCAAGCCGCCCTTCTTCGTCCAGATGGTATTCGGGATCCTGGGAGGCGTGGGAGCCGATCTCGACAATCTGGTCCACATGCACACAATCGCCGAAAGGCTGTTTGGGGACGACTACGAGTGGTCTGTGCTGGCGGCCGGCCGACACCAGATCCCGTTCACGACCCAAGCCGCCCTGCTGGGCGGCAATTTGCGCGTCGGAATGGAGGACAGTCTCTACATTGGACCCGGCGAGAAAGCCAAATCAAGTGCGGAACAGGTCCGGAAAATCCGCTCGATCGTTGAAAATCTGGGGCGCACCATCGCCACCCCGGAAGAGGTCCGCAAGCGGTTGCACCTTAAGGGTGCCGACCAGGTTGCGTTCTAGCATGTCGACCAAGCTTCTTATCAATGGCGAACTGGTTGAGGGCGATGGCGAGCGCCATGCGATCGTAAATCCAGCAACGGCCATGGAAATCTCTCAGGTCCGGGAGTCGAGTTTTGAACAGGTTGATGCAGCCGTGCGAGCGGCTGCCGAGGCCTTCGAGCATTTTTCCCTGACTTCACCGGCGCATCGATCAAGCCTTCTCCTGAGCATTGCCGATCTCATGGAGGCAAACGGCCAGCAGTTGGCCGAACTGGAAAGCCTGGACGTCGGGAAGCCTTGGCCGTCGGCATACAATGACGAGCTGCCCCTCATCGTTGACACCTTTCGCTTTTTTGCAGGTGCCATTCGCACGATGACGGGATCGGCGGCGGGGGAATATGTTGCGGGCCACACGAGCATGATCCGGCGGGACCCTTTGGGGCCGGTGGCGGCGATTACTCCCTGGAACTACCCACTGATGATGGCGGCCTGGAAGATTGCCGCAGCGTTGGCGGCCGGTTGCACCGTCGTCCTCAAACCTTCGGAAACCACCCCGCTGTCCACCCTGTATCTTGCCGAACTCTTGGCGTCGGTCCTGCCCAAAGGCGTTCTCAACGTAATCCACGGTCGAGGCGCCACGGTTGGAGATCGGCTGATCCAAGCCGCCGAGATCGAGGTGATCGCTATTACCGGATCGCCGGCGACCGGCATGGCCGCCATGCGTGCCGCAGCGCAGACGCTCAAGCATGTTCACCTCGAACTGGGTGGGAAAGCCCCGGTCATCGTGTTTGGCGACGCTGACATTCCAAGCGTTGCGAAGACTCTCCGAGGGGCCAGCTTTTTCAACGCGGGACAGGATTGCGCCCAACCCTGCCGGGTTCTGGCCCACGACAGTGTCTATGACGCCCTCGTTGCCGCTATCGCCTCGGAGGTCGCGGAGATCAAGGTCGGAGCACAGAGGGTCCCAGGGACGGAAATGGGGCCGCTTGTATCGGCCGCACACCGGGATCGGGTCGCCGGGTTCGTGGAACGAGCCCGGGGAACAGCCGAGATCGTGCTTGGCGGCGCCGTGGGCGATGGACCCGGCTATTTTTACAAGCCTACGGTGATCGCCAACGTCGACAACGATGCTGAGATTGCCGAGAGCGAGGTCTTTGGACCAGTCGTCACAATATCCAGATTTTCAGACGTCGCGGATGCCATACGGATAGCAAATTCGGGCCGCTACGGACTGGCATCTTCCGTTTGGACGCGTGACGTCGGAACGGCCATGTCGGTAACAAAACGCCTCCGCTACGGCTTCACTTGGGTCAACGCGCACGGTGTCGCGACGCCCGAGATGCCATGGGCGGCCATGAGGGGGTCCGGCACCGGCAGCGACATGTCTATCTACGCCCTTAATGCGTATACAGCCGTTCGCCATGTCATGATCTCACATAAATGAGCCAACCGAGGGCAACGTAAGGTGGCAAACAAAACCGGATTGGACGGCAAGGTGGCCATCGTGACAGGAGGCGGACGGGGAATTGGCCGCGCCATCGTCGACCGCCTGCTTGCGGATGGCGCAAGCGTCGTGACCTGCGGTCGGGGTAGCCGACCTCAAGACCTGTCAAACTCCGTAGTCTGGGTTCAGGCTGACATTGCCAACAGCAACGGCGCAGCGGCGATGGTTAGAGCGGCAAGCGAGAACTTCGGCAGCGCGGCGATTCTGGTCAACAATGCCGGGGTTCAGCTTGAAAAAACCGTCATTGAGACCAGCGATGACGACTGGAATCTGGTGGTCGGCACCAACTGCAAGGGTACCTTCAATATGTGCCGCGAAGTATTGCCGCAAATGTCAGAACACGGCGGCAGCATCGTCAATATAGGATCTATTTCCGGCAACGTTTCGGATCCCCGGATGGCCGTCTACAACGCCTCAAAGGCGTTCGTTCACGGCTTGACCCGTTCCATCGCAGTCGATCACGGGCCCAGGGTACGCTGCAACGCCGTAAGCCCCGGGTGGATCAGGACCGCTATGGCGTCAGAAGGTTTTGCTTTAGCCCGCGATCCCGAGCGAGCCGAGGCAGATGCGGTCGCCAGGCATGCAGTCGGCAGGCTCGGCGAGCCAGAAGATATTGCCAATGCGGTGGCCTGGTTGGTTTCCGACCAGGCTTCGTTTGTGACCGGCCAATGTTTCATCATCGACGGCGGGCTCACCGCAGCATCTCCCTTGCAACCTGGATTTTTTTGAATGTCTGATCTCAAGCACACGGCAGTACTTGGTGCGGGCGTCATTGGCGCGAGCTGGACGGCGTTGTTCCTGGCTTCGGGCTACAGCGTCTCCGTTTTTGACGTTTCAGACTCCGCTGAAACCCAGGTGAGGAAGTACGTGGAGAATGCCTGGCCAGTGCTGAAAGACCTCGGCCTAGCCAAGAACGGCAACCCGGACCGGGCCAGTTTTCATAAGTCGGCGACCAAGGCCGTTGATGGCGCCCAGTTCATCCAGGAAAGCGTTCCCGAGAGGCTTCCTATCAAGCATGAGCTCTACGCTACTATTGAGCCTGCGATAGCGCCCGAAGCCGTCGTGGCGACGTCCGCTTCGGGGCTGACTCTCAGCGAAATGCAAGCCGGGTGGAAGGATCCGTCCCGCTTTGTCCTTGGGCATCCCTTCAATCCTCCGCACCTCATTCCTTTGGTTGAGGTAATGGGCAATGAGCGGACGGGTCACGGCGTCATTGAAACAGTCGAGCGCTTCTATGCCAGCGCCGGCAAGGTCACTATCCGCGTCAACCGCGAAGTGCCAGGCCACGTGGCTAATCGCCTGCAAGCCGCCGTGTGGCGCGAGGCAATTCATCTCGTAAAGACAGGCGTGGCAAGCGTCGAAGACGTAGACAAGGCGATGTGGGCCGGACCGGGCCTCCGTTGGGCTGCCATGGGTCCAACAATGTTGTTCCACCTCGGCGCGGGAGAAGGTGGCTTAGCCGCCTTTTGCGAGCGCTATACGGACAGCTTCAATCGCTGGTGGGACGATCTTGGGGTCCTTCATCTGGAACCCGAGCTTGCGAAACAACTGGTTTCTGGAATCGCAAAAGCAGCTGACGGCCAGACCCCTGCGGATTTGTCAGCGCATCGCGACGACCTCATCACCGCAATGCTGAAGGCGATAGCGCCCCTGCGCGCGAACTGAGGGGAGTTTGGCATGACCAACGAGACGAACGATAAGAACGACCCAGTCGTCGTCGTTGGAGCCGGACAGGCAGGTTTTTCCGTCTGTGCGAAGTTGCGGGACCTTGGGCATATCGGGTCGATCACATTGGTCGGCAACGAGGCACAGCCACCGTATCAGCGTCCGCCGCTCTCCAAAGGGTATCTGCTGGGCGATATCACTGAAGAACGGTTGTTCTTGAGGCCGCTCGCTTTTTATGAGCAGAAAGCGATTCGGCTTCGTCTCGGAGCCCAGGTTGAAGAAATCGACAGACGGCGCCAGAACGTATTGCTGAGCGACCGGTCCGTTCTCCCTTACAGCCATCTGGTCCTTGCGACCGGGTCTCGGCCTCGGCTCTTGAACCAGGAACAAGGCGGAGACCTTGAAGGTGTCTACTATGTCAGGTCCATCGCGGACACCAAGAAAATGGCGCCGGAGTTCAAGGTGGGGCGCCATGTACTTGTTGTCGGTGGCGGATATATCGGCCTCGAAGCCGCTGCCGTCTCGTCAAAGCTTGGACTAAGGGTCACCCTGATCGAAAGCGCGCCGCGGATATTGCAGCGCGTGGCGTCGGTTCAAACGGCAACATTTTTTCAGCAGCTCCACCGAAGCCACGATGTGGAGATTTGCGAGGGCGTCGAGTTGGCGATGCTGACCGGCCGCGATGGCCGGGTGACGCGGGCTCACATGAAAGACGGGCGCGCGTTCGATGTGGATTTCGTAATCGTCGGCATCGGGATTCACCCGAATGTCGAATTGGCCCAGGCGGCCGGATTGGAAATCGACAACGGTATCAAGGTTGACGCCCAATGCCGGACTTCTGATCCGGCCATTCTGGCCGCCGGCGATTGTGCGTCATTCCCTTGGAAGGGGCAGCGTATACGGCTCGAAAGCGTTGGAAACGGTATCGACCAGGGAGAGGCCGTCGCAAAGACGATCATGCTGGCTTCTGAATGCTATGCAGCAAAGCCTTGGTTTTGGTCGGATCAGTTCGACATCAAGTTACAGATCGTTGGACTGGCCGCAGGGCATGATTCAGCAGTCCTGAGAAAGATCTCCGAAAGCGCCCTCTCCATTTGGCACTACCGGGGCGACGAACTCCTGGCGGTCGATGCCATCAACCAGCCTGCCGCATTCATGGTGTCCAAGCGTCTGATCGAAGCCGGGAAATCGCCCGACCCCAAGGTCGTCACCGATTTGGATATCGATCTCAAATCGCTTCTGCATTGCTGATCACTCGGGCGCTCGGCACTTAGCCCATCACGTAGGTTGCAACATGACCGCCTTACCCCAGAAGCTCACAATCGGATTTATCCTCGCCCGCTCATTCACGCTTTCAGCCTTCTCGCTGTTTGTCGACACAATCCGACTCGCAAGCGATGAGTTGGACCATTCAGGGCGTGTAAACGCAGACTGGCAAGTCATGAGCAGCAACCGCAACCTCATTACCTCGAGTTGCGGTATTAGCGTCGCTCCCACGTCAGCGTTTGTCGACCCAAGCCGATTTCAGTACATCGTCGTGGTCGGAGGTCTTCTCAATGATGAAAATCCGGTCGATCGCGAGACCATCGATTTTCTCAAACGAGCAGCAGCCGCCAAGGTGCCGCTCATCGGCGTCTGTACGGGATCGTTCATCTTGGCCGAAGCAGGATTGATGCGGTATCATCAGACTTGCGTAAGCTGGTTGCATATAAAGGAGTTCCGCGAACGCTTTCCGGACAATCCCGTCCGCGCGGACTGTATTTTCAATCTCGATCGGAGGCGCGGTTCTTGCGTCGGCGGAACCAGTGCTGCGGATATGGCAGCCACACTGGTGCGACGCCACATCAGCGGCCGGGCCGAACGGAACGCGCTCGAGGTTCTTCAGATCGACCAGGCCAGACCTGCTGTGCACATCCAGCCTCGACGGCCTCTGTTTAAGGATTTCAGCAACATCCACGTCAAGGTTGCGCTCATGACCATGGAGCAAAACCTCGACGGGATGACGATTGCAGATCTGGCAGCAAGGATCGGTGTCTCGCGGCGGCAGCTCGAGCGGGTCTTCACCGAAACAACAGGGCTCTCCCCGGCACGAGCCTTCAGACAGATTCGCATGGATTACGCCAAACGAATGATCTCAAAGACGAGGGCTTCGAACATTGAGGTCGCGCTGGAGGTTGGCCTGAAGAACGCTTCCCATTTTACGAGAAGCTTCAAAAGAGTCCACGGCCAAACACCATCACAGGTAAGGGGCAGTTTTGGAGCTTCCGACATTGCCGATGCCGAAATTCGTGCTCACGCTGCCCGTGAACCTAAGCAACTGCGCTTTGGATAGGCTCGCCGGTCGGGCTCGGCGCAATCCCGAGATAGACCGCTTTTCAAGAGTTAACAACACAAGGAGAGAGTGATGGAAATAATTTCCCATGAAACTACAGAGTACGAGCACCTCCTTTATGAAGTCGATGAGGAACACGTTTGCTGGCTGACGCTGAATCGGCCAGACAGCATGAACTCCATGAATGAGCGCCTGCTCGCTGAGCTCCGGGCCGCTCTTCTCCGTGCCGACTTTGATGACAATATAAATGTGGTGGTTATTCGCGGCGCCGGCCGCGGGTTCTGCGCCGGTCACGATCTGTATGAGGACGCGCACGACGATCGTTCGTCCATCTATGGATATCGCATGAAGTATTTTCGTCAGTTTGATCAATTCACAACCCCGTGGACCATCAGCAAACCGGTTATAGCTTCCGTTCATAAGTTTGCGATCGGTAAGGGATTTGAGCTTGCCCTCTTTTGCGACATAACAATCGCTTCTTCAGATACGAAGATTGGCTATAACGAAGTTCGCTACGGCATTTCCGGTCATTGCATGTTCATGCCCTGGTTGGTGAACATGAAGACCGCAAAGGACCTTCTGCTCACAGCGCGCGACGTGTCAGCAAATGAAGCCAAGGATATGGGACTGATCACCGAAGTGGTTCCTCCTGACGAACTTCATGAGGCCACGCGTCGGAAAGCTACGCTCATGGCACGAATGCCGCCCGACATGCAACGAATGCACAAGATGTATCTGAATCGCGTTTACGAAATGCAGGGGCTCAAGGGCGCGACCGACTACTATCTTGAGCTGATGTCAATGCTGGGTGTGCAGCCGGTTCCCGAATATGCCGAGTTCACCCAGATGACAGCTGAAAAGGGTTTGAGAGCGGCGCTGGACCACGCTCAAGCACGATATGAAGGACTCGACTGAGGGTTGCGCGTTCTCAGGCCCTTCGCCACCCGGCATCGCTAGCACGACGTTGATCCTCCGCGACGTGGTTCGCAGGGGATAAACTAAAACTGAGTGTGTCAGCGATACGCTCCAAGACTTCGCCCCCTCAACATCAAATCGGTGTGTCGAGGAAGTACAAGAGGACTTTAATGCCCAACAAAGCACGTCGTGCGCAGACCGCGCCAACTCTCGCAGAAACCGACGTTAGAGACCATACCGTCGCCGCGAGCAAACTTGGGCGTCTGAAGCGCATGCTGACCCCGCAAAGTGCAGTATTCATTGGCGGACCTTTCATGGTCACTGCCATAGAGTACTGCCGTTCGCGAGGGTTCCAAGGTCGCATCCACGTTGTCAACCCGCGTCGTACCGAGATCGCCAACATCCGCTGTGTGCCCAACGTCGCAAGCCTACCTGAAATACCGGACGTGGCTTATGTAGCTGTTCCAAATACCAGCGTCGTTGAACTCGTCCGGGAGCTTTCGCAGTTCGGCGTCGCGGGAACCATCTGCAACAGCTCAGGCTTCTCGGAAATGCAAGGGGGAGAACAAACCCAGCTGGCACTTGTGGAAGCGGCAGGAGATATGCCGGTCATAGGACCCAATTGCCCGGGAGTGGGCAACTTCGTTGACCGATCCGTCTTCATGATGGACCATTTTGGAGATCATGAAGGGAATGGTGGCGTTGCACTGATAAGCAATGGCGGCGCGTATCTTTCCGATCTCGGAGGTGCTGACCGATCGATGCCAGTAGCCTATGCCGTGGGGCTCGGCAACCAGGCGATGGTCTCAGTCGCTGATATTATGAATGTCATCCTTGACGATGACCGCGTTCGGGCGGTGAATCTCTACATCGAGGGGATCGCAGATGCTCAAGGCCTATCGGCTGCAGGCCTTAAGGCGGCGCGCAAGGACATACCGGTCGTTGTCCTAAAAGGCGGTCGCTCGAGCGCTGGCCGTCGCGCGGCCCAATCACACACGGCTTCTTTGGCTGGCGACGATATGGTGACGTCGGCCCTGTTCCGCCGTTTAGGCTTTATCGAGGTTCGCACAGCCACAGAGGCGCTGGAAACGCTTAAGATGCTGACGTTGGCGCCTCGGGTGAAAGGGCGACGAACGGCATTTGCAACCAGCTCTGGCTCGTATGCGGTGCATGGCAGCGACGTTGCAGAGGCACATGGACTTGACTTGCAGCCACCGACAGCGGCGGCATCGGCTGAAATGGAAAAGTACCTGCCGGCTTTTGTCCATCCTGCCAATCCGCTTGACATATCATCTGCGCACAGCAACACCCCGGATTGGGATCAAAATTTAAACATCTATAAGTCGTTCTTATCGGACGATTACGACTTGGCTCTGCAGGTAATGTGCTATCCGCCAGAAGGCGGCTGGGACCCGGCGGGTTGGGATGTTACGTCGAAGGCTTTCGCACAAGCGGCACGGGAACGCGGCGTTCCTGCTGCATTCATCAACACTCTGCCCGAAGACTTGCCGAGGAGTGTTCGCGAGCGAATGATCGGCGAAAGCTTGGTCCCGTTGATGGGCATGGAAGATGGTATGCGCGCCGTGGCAAATGCCATTCGCTTTTCCGAGCTGAGCGGCGAGCTTGCTCTGCGTGCCGATGAGGAAATTCTCCTCCCGGAATACAAAAGCAATTTAGGCGAAGGGGCACCTATCGACGAGGCAGCCGCCAAAGCCAAACTGGAACGTGCCGGCATTTCCGTCCCGCGTAGCGTCATCGTTAAACATGATCAAACGGAAGGGTTGGACACGCTTGCATTTCCGGTGGTCGTGAAAGCGCTTAGTGCGGAGCTAGCACACAAAAGCGAGCTGGGAGCCGTCGCACTTCGCCTGAGTACACCAGACGCGGCGTGGCAGACAGTCCGCACAATGGCCGAAAAGTTGGAACAAAGCGTCCCTCAGCTTTCCATTCGTCACTTCTTAGTCGAAGAAATGGTGAAGGACGGTGTCGCCGAGCTACTCGTGGGAATACGCCGAGTGGATCCTATGGGCCTCGCTCTTACAATCGGGATGGGAGGTACAGAAGCCGAGCTCCTGCGTGATACCGCAACACTCCTTTTACCGGTGTCGCCTGCGACCATAGCCGCGGCCCTGCGCAGCCTCAAGCTGTTCCCGCTGCTCGACGGTTGGCGCGGCCGACCTAAGGCCGATGTGGATGCGGCTGTTGATGCCATACAAAAGCTCGCCGAGTTCGCTTGCGCCAACGAGGACCGCTTAATCGAAGCCGAAATCAACCCGCTAATCGTATGCTCAGAGGGCCGAGGCGCAGTTGCTGTGGACGCTGTAATGCGACTTGCCGAGATCGGAAGCCATTGAGCCTAGCCGCTGCTGGAAGGCACGGATCCCTGCTTGGAACCGGTCCTTACGCCGGAAGAGGCGGCAGCACATCCCCGCAACATTGCACGCGACAACTACAAGACCCATCGACGGTGGTATGCGGACAGGTCCGTCACCACGTTCGTACTCCGTGGGACTAACTGGTGTCTGTGCCATGGCGCGCATACCAAAGGCGTGCCAAGCGGCCGGCAGATGGTGGACAAGTGCCTGCGTATGGATCGCCTGGCTGACATATAGGGGGGCACATGAATTCCCAAGCAGACCAGCTATCGACGCCACAGTCGCCGCAGCCAGAGGTGGAGCGTATTTGACCATGTTTATTTCGCCTGCCATGCAAATCGAGAAGGGCTGGATAGACTACAACGGCCATCTCAACATGGCCTATTACAACGTGCTCTTCGACCGTGCCGGAGAAGACGCGTTCGAGAAGATAGGGCTTGGGGCCGAGTACGCCCGGACGCGCGCCTTAACGAGCTATTCAGCCGAAGTGCACGTCTGTTATGTCCGGGAACTCCACTTCGGACACAGCGTCACCGCAACATTCCAGCTGCTAGACCACGACGAGAAGCGCATGCGCTTCTACCAAGAGCTTCGCCACGTCGACGGATGGCTGGCGGCTACCTGCGAACAACTGTCCCTCCATGTCGACATGTCAGGTCCAAGGGTGGTGCCATTTCCTCCCGACATCCTGGCGAACCTGGAACGGGTGCAAGCCAACCACGCGTCGCTGCGCCCGCCTGTCCGCGCTGGCAGAGCAATCGCGATCAAGAGGAAGGCGCCCGAGTGACGCTCGTTGGTCCGGCGCGAGAGTCGCTGTATTCCGCCAATGCCCGAGGATTATGACGATACTCAGAGCTCTCATCGAGGCCCATCCGGAACTCCAGTACACGTTGAGCAGAGGAATTAGTCAAAATCCGCGAAACGGCGCCGCAATTGCTTTGTCTTTCCCGGCCCGCATTTCGGCCCACGACAAGATCCTTTCAACCGCGGTCGAGAACATAGCGAAGCCCGACAACGAGTGACACGATCTCGCCCATAGGCAACTTCAACGCGGTCAACGGGCAATGCCGCTCGACAGCACCTAGCCAGTAAGTTCACGAGTTGGATCAGCGAAGCGTCCAGATATCAAGATAACAAGGAGGAGTGAGTTGAATAAAGTCTATAATGACGCCGGTTCCGCACTGAATGGCTTGCTGTTTGAGGGCATGTCCATTGCGGCTGGGGGCTTTGGCCTTTGCGGCATTCCGGAGCTGTTGATCGGCGCGATCCGGGACGCCGGCACGACCGGGCTGACGATTGCATCGAACAATTGCGGCGTCGACGATTTCGGACTCGGTGTGCTGCTAAAGACGAAGCAGATCAAGAAGATGATCTCGTCCTATGTTGGCGAGAACGCCGAGTTCATGCGCCAGTACCTGAGCGGTGAACTGGACCTCGAATTCAATCCGCAAGGGACCCTCGCCGAGCGCATGCGCGCTGGCGGGGCCGGCATCGCCGGCTTCTATACCAAGACCGGTGTAGGCACCCTGGTCGCTGAGGGCAAGGAGCACAAGTCCTTCAATGGCGAGGATTATGTGCTTGAAACCGGCATCGTTGCCGACCTGTCAATTGTGAAGGCGTGGAAGGCTGATACCTCCGGCAATCTCGTTTTCCGCAAGACGGCGCGCAACTTCAACCCGCCGGCCGCCGCCTGCGGAAGGATTTGCGTGGCGGAGGTCGAGGAGATTGTACCTGCCGGAAGCCTAGATCCTGATCAGATCCATCTGCCGGGGATCTATGTGCATCGCCTGGTCCAGGGCGAGCACGAGAAACGCATTGAACAGCGCACAACGCGCGCGGCAGCTTGAGGGCAGGGAGAGACGAATGGCTTGGGACAGGAACCAGATGGCGGCACGGGCCGCGCGCGAACTTGAAGACGGCACCTACGTCAATCTCGGCATCGGCATTCCGACGCTGGTCGCCAACCATATTCCCGAGGGTGTACACGTGACGCTGCAGTCAGAGAACGGCCTGCTCGGCATAGGTCCCTTCCCGACCGAAGACGCGGTCGACGCCGACCTCATCAATGCCGGCAAACAGACGGTGACGGCACTGCCGCATTCGGCCTTCTTCGACTCTGCGCAAAGCTTCGCAATGATCCGCGGCGGCAAGATCGCCATGGCTATCCTCGGCGCGATGGAAGTTTCGGAGAGCGGTGACCTTGCCAACTGGATGATCCCCGGCAAGCTGGTCAAGGGCATGGGTGGCGCAATGGATCTGGTTGCCGGCGTAAAGCGGGTGGTCGTCGTCATGGACCATACCAACAAGGCCGGGGAGTCGAAGGTCCTAAAGGCGTGCACACTGCCGCTGACGGGCCAAGGCGTTGTCGATCGGATTGTTACCAATCTTGGCGTCCTTGATGTCGTCGACGGTGGGTTGAAGCTGGTGGAACTCGCCGACGGCGTGACCGATGACGAACTACGCAGCGCAACCGAAGCAACGATCGTCATTTGAGGCTGGCTGTCGATTTCCGCCGGGAACTGACCACTGACCAGGGCCATGCTGGGCTGATTAGAGGGGACTTCTCGGCAACGCGCTCGAGCAGGAGAAGGGCCAGGGCAAGGCAGGCCAGATCGCCAATCGGCTCGCCCACTTCGATCTCGTCATCCTCGACGAGCTCGGATACCTGCCCTTCAGCGCATCAGGCGGGCGCTGTTAGATTGTTGAGCACGCTCAACGAGCGTACCGGCGTCGTCATCACCACGAACCTCAGCGTCAGCGATTGGGCTACCGTCTTCGGCGTTTCTTTTGGAATGCCAGTGCCGGACTCTGCCATGAAGGCTAGGCTAGGCTTCGTGGACAAAGCTTGACGCTAGACTCGGTCGCTGATTCAAGGCTGTCTTTTGGAGGCAGCGTTGGGCGACCGGATTGGGGTATCGGACGAGGAATGGGCACTGATCGGGCCGCTGCTGCCAGCACAGCGGGGTCGAGGGTGCCGTCCGGCGCAGGAAAATCGGCGCTATTTCGAAGGCATGATATGTATGGCCCGAACCGAGGCGCAATGGCCTCATCTGCCTGATGCCTGGTGCCTGATGAATATGGCAAGTGGAACAGCGTCTTCCGCCGATACCGGCGATGGGTCGCGACGGGGGTGTTCGATGCGCTGCTCGAAACGCTCGCCGAGATGGTGGAACGCGATGCCACCGCCAACATGATCGATAGCACCGTTGTCCGGGCACATCATTGTGCAGTCGGCATAAAAAGGGGACTCAGGAAACTGAGGCGCTTGGCCGATCGCGCGGCGGCTTCACCACCAAACTCCATGCGCGGTGCGACGGAAAAGGCGAAAAGGCCGACCTCTCGGCTTTTCCTGACACCTGGCCAGGCGCATGATATTCAAGGCTTCGGCCCGCTGTTTCGAATGATCGCCGACCGTATCGAGGCGCTCCTGGCGGACAAGGGTTATGACTCCGACGCTATCCGCGAAGAGATCGCCAAAGCCGGCGTCCAAGCGGTCATCCCCGCCAAAAGCAACCGCCGCGCCCTCATCCCGCATGATCGCGAGAAATACCGTTGGCGCAACCTCGTCGAACGCCTGTTTAACAAGCTGAAGAACTGGCGCCATATTGCCACACGCTACGACAAGACCAAGGAATCCTATCTTGGCTTCGTGGCGCTCGCCTCAATCAAACTGGCTGCCCTTTGTCCACGAAGCCTAGCACTACTTTGGCAGATATTTTAGCTCCGCGAGCGTTTCGAGGATTCCCAAGAGCCGTTTTGCGTGATTCATGAGAGGTCGGCTTTTGGAGGGGCCGGCCATGAACAGGGATTGGCAACTCGATCTGGAGCGGTGGCTTGAGCCGTTCGTCTCGGCGTTGAGGCACAAGACGCGTGCGCGGATGTGTCCGGCCTATATTGCTGGGCTGATTGGCCTTGGGGATCGCAAGAGCGTCCAACCGATGGCGGCGCGCGACGCAGGCGTCAACTATGACTAGCTGCACCACTTCATCGCGAGCGGCGTGTGGGATGCTGCGCCGCTGGAGAAGGTGCTGCTCGCGGAGGCCGACAAACAAGTTGGCGGGAACGATGCGTGGCTGATCGTGGACGACACCGCGCTCCCCAAGAAGGGGCGCCACTCGGTCGACGTCGCGCCGCAATATGCCTCGGCGCTTGGCAAGAACGCCAACTGCCAGACGCTGGTGTCGCTGACGCTGGCCTCTGGCGAAGTGCCGGTCATGGTGGGGCTGCGATTGTTTCTGCCCGAGAGCTGGACTTCCGATCCCGCCCGGCTCGACCGTGCCGGTGTGCCCGAGGACCATCGTGCCTACAGGACCAAGCCCGAAATCGCGCTGGCCGAGATCGACCGGGCTCGCGCAGCCGGCTTACGCTTTGGCTGCGTGCTCGCCGATGCCGGATATGGCTTGAGCGCCCCCTTCCGGCAGGCGCTCACCGAGCGCGGCCTTACCTGGGCCGTCGGTATCCCGTTCAAGCAGAAGGTCTATGCCGCCGACGTGGCGATGATCTTCCCCGTTGCCGGACACGGCCGCCCGCGCCGCCGGCATATCCCCGATGTGAAGTCGATGACCGCGCAGGCGATGCTGGAAAAAGCCCAATGGCGGACGGTCAGTTGGCGGCGTGGCACCAAAGGCCGCCTCTCGGCCCGCTTCGCCGCTGTCCGTGTCCGGGTTGCAGATGGCCCACCCCAGCGCATCCGCGACATGGGCGCTCAGCATCTGCCTGGCGAGGAGGTCTGGGTGATCGGCGAGCACCGCTCGACCGGCGAGCGCAAATACTACCTCTCCAACTTGCCCGCCGACGCCTCGCTCAAGCAGATCGCAGGCGCCATGAAGGCGCGCTGGGTCTGCGAACAGGCGCATCAGCAGCTCAAGGAGGAACTTGGCCTCGACCACTTCGAGGGGCGCTCATGGACGGGCCTGCACCGGCACGCGCTGATGACGATGATCGCCTACGCCTTCCTGCAATCTCGCCGCCTCAAACAAGCGGGAGGGGGAAAAAAGAATCCTCGGCCCGCCGCCCCAACCGAGCCTACCCGCCGTCAGGCAAGCCATCCTCACCGCGCTCGCGCAGCCGCCCCCAATCCGTTGTCCCCACTGCTGCAGAACCCTCTCCGCTAAAAATCTGCCAAAGTAGTGCTAGATGTCGCTGTCAAAACAATCCCCGCCATTTGCGAGAGCCCACACGCCAGCCCCCGTGAGATCTTGAGATTTTCACGTCAGCACCGTTGACACGAGGGCTTCGCAGACAGGACCCTGTGATACACCGTCGATCAGGATTTCGGCAGTAATAAGCCTCCGCCGTAGATCCACCTGAGAAGGGGCTGTTGCCAGGAGCAGCAGCTCGCCTCGCTGCCCAGGTTCAAGCGTAATGCTTTTGGTCTCTCCATCCGCGCCCCAACCAAATGCCGGTAGAAGACATGCGCTGTAGAGGGCAGTGCGTTCCAAGTTGTTGCGGATTTTGAGCGTGTAGGTCACCATGCTATTTGGGCGCGCGGCCGAAAGATATGGCAGCATCCGTACCCAAAATAAATCTATAAAATGATTTGCCGGTGCATCTACGACGCCGAGAAAGGCTGCCTCCGCACCTTTGAGGTAATCTGTGTACTCGGTTATTCTCGACTGGTCCAAGACAATAAGCTCTCCGTGCCCGGGGCAGAGGAGATCGGCCCCCGCTGACCGTAGTATACTCTTACAGCGACGTAACATGTCCAACTGAAAGCTGTTGCGCAAAACTGTACTCTGGGAAGCAATCTCGCGAGCAATCCTTCCGTTCTGAGGGTTGAAAAGCAACAAGTTGTCTCCGCCAAAAGCAACCCGCTTGCCATCAATAGTTCCCACAATGAGGGCGTGATATTCGGTATGGCCTGGGGCGTAGTAAACCTCGAAATCAAACCCTCTCCATTGGAAGATCTCACCATCACGAAGGATCCGTTCAACGTCGATCGGTTTGTGGTAGCAACAAGGCGTACTTGCCCACGCTGCGGGATCGGCAATTACGTCCGCTACACAATCGAGAGCCCAACATTTGGTGCCGAAATGTCGTTGGAGGTATGGTATTCCGGAGATATGGTCGTCGTGGATGTGAGTCGGAACAACGAGCTCAATATGCCGCACTCCATAATCGTCGCGCAGCTGATCGAGATGGTGCTCGACGAAACGCAGGGCTTGCAGGCTATCGTGTTCGGGGCCCCAATGGACATGCCCCAGCGAAACAAACCCATAGTCAATCATCATCGCGTGTCCGCTTCCGCTTAGTACGATGTAGAAATTAGAACTGGTATACGGCCCGGCCCACAGCAGATGATCACTGATAGGCCGCAGCTTGCTCTCACGAATAGTCTGCATATCAGCAAAGGGATTATTTCGGCCTGCCGTATGCAGTTTCCCTACGTTTGCGAGTATTTCGAGCCTGTTTTCAAGACTTTCAATATCCGTCTTTACCTCGGTGATTGGTTCCCCATGGGACGGATAGGCTGTCCTAACGGTCTCCTTTTTCAAAGCAAGGATGGATTGCATTGTAAATTCGACGCCAAGGAGGTCACCATAGCTATATTCCATAGCGTGAAGCTGGTAGATTTTTCCACCTCGCGACATTAAGTCGCCTGTGAAGGCAACCTTCTCACCGTCCACATCTGTAATTAGGCTGATCATTCCGTATGTGTGGCCCTTGGCCGGCAAAACGCGGAATTTGTATCCCTTCCAAGCGAAGGTCTCATAGTCTTCGAGAACATCATCCACCGGGAGGTTTTCTCCTAGCGAAAAAAACGTATTGCTGTTGTTGTAGTTATCGAAGATGCGGCGAGACTGCCATTGAGCCTCGACGTTGTCGAACAAATGACGTTCAAATTCTGGCACGGCAACTTTTGCCCCTGCCTTCTGAATAACATGCGTCCCCCAACACTGGTCTCTGTGATGATGGGTATGCAGAACCCAGTCGACTCGTTCGAGTCCGATGGCGTGAAGGTGCTTTAAGACAGCACCTGATCCGGTATCGATCAGCAGGCACTCACTGCCACTTTTCAGGACGTAAACGTTACAAGTATCTCGAAAACGCCAGAGATTTTCGGAGAGCTGGACAAGAGACATTTTACCCTCCTTGTCTGGAAGCGGGGACCAACGCGGCGCCTCGCTTGCCCAGGTTCATTGCACCGAATTTAAGATGGAAGGGCCAGCGGCTCATGCTTCCAGTCCGCTGGCGGAGTGAAGGAACCAGTCCACGACCAGGTTGACCCCCACCGCGAGTAGTGCGATGGCACCAGCCGGCAAAAGAGGCGTGATGTCGCCGTATACGATAAGGGTTGAGCTGTCGCGAACCATCGTTCCCCAGTCCGAGGTAGGCGGCTGAATACCCAGGCCCAGGAAGGATAGCGCGCTGATTAGCAGGAAGACAAAACAAAAGCGCAGACCGAACTCAGCTATCAATGTCGGCAGGATGTTGGGTAGGATTTCGCGGCTCATGATCCATATGGGCCCTTCACCTCGTAGCCTGGCGGCCTCTACGTAGTCCGAAACCACGGCATTCATGGCCACCGCTCGGGTAAGCCGGAAAACGCGTGTGGAGTCGAGCACGGCGATGATGGCGATGAGAGAGGGAATCGACGTCCCAAATATGGATAACAGCAGAAGCGCAAAGATCAGCTGCGGTATCGACATCAATATATCCACGAAACGGGAAAGCAGCTGATCAGTCCAACCGCCAAAGGTTGCAGCTATAAGCCCGGCTGTCGATCCGATCGAGAATGCCAGCACTGAAGTCATCAGCGCAATGCCAATCGTGTTGCGCGCTCCGTACAAGAGGCGGGTGAACATATCCCGGCCCAAATTATCCGTGCCGAGCAAGAAGGTCGAGCTCCAAGGCTCAAATTGAGCGCCGACGATGTCGGCCTCGCCGTACGGGGCGATCTGCGGTGCAAAGAATGCTGCCAGAAAATAGAGAGCAATGATCGCCATTCCGAATTTCGCGCTGAATGGCGCCGATGCAAATTTCCTGGCACCTTTCCGCACGATACTGGGTTGGATAGACGTCATCTCACATTACTCGCTCTGTCGGTCGATCTGCCAACGTTCATTTTGGGTGCATGAGCCGAGGGTTCATGACTATCGACAGGATATCCGCAGTCAGATTCAGCAGAACGTATGTTGCGGCAAACAGCAGGCTGCATGCCTGGACCACCGGGATGTCGCGCTTTTGGACAGAATCAACAATCAGTTGGCCGAGACCGGGGTATACAAAGACGACTTCAACTACGACCACGCCCGTAATGAGATAAGCTAAATTCAAGACGATAACGGTGGCGATTGGAGCGAGAGCGTTAGGAAACGCGTGCCGGACCATGACACGCCATTCGGACATGCCTTTCAGTCGGGCGGTCTCGATATACTGGTTACCCAGAAGGTTTACGATTGAAGTCCGGGTCATGCGCATCATGTGAGCCAGCACGACGACTGCCAGGGTCAGCGCGGGTAGAGCGATTGCATTCAGTCGCATCAGGAAGGGTGTACTCGCGTCGACGTCGGAGAGGCTGGGCAGGACGCCAGCGTGCACCGCCAGAAACAATATAAGCATATACGCAACGAAGAATTCCGGGAATGAGATGGAGGCGAGTGTGAGAACATTGATCGCGCGATCGATAAAAGTGTTTCGGTAAAGTGCCGCCACAATTCCTCCCAGCAATGCTATAGGGACGGAAATCAGCGCAGCGCTGAGCGCGAGGAAAAGTGTATTAAACAGCCTTGGGGCGATAAGCTCCCCAATGTCACGGCCACTGGACAAGGCCGTTCCGAAGTGCCCGTGAAATATACCCCAAAGCCAGCCAACATACCTGAGATATAAGGGGGTATCCAGGCCGAGGCTCTTGCGGAAAGCGGCCACGGTTTCAGGAGTAGCGGATTGTCCCAGCATTTCGGTCGCAATGTCCCCAGGAAGGAACTGGATGCCAATAAAAATGATGAGGGACACAATCCAAAGGGTCAGCGCGCCCAGTGCGACGCGCTGACCAATAATTTTAATAATAGGTGTCATAGCAATCTTTCGACAGGCTCAGGCTTCTGCGAACCACCAGCGCTCCGTACACCGGAAGCCATCCAGATCCCAGTTGGAAGCTATCTTACTGTGACCGACCTTCTTGGACAGGGCACTGACGTAGTTGGCGAACACCGGTATGATCACGCCGCCGTCATCGCTGCAGATTGTCTGCATTTCAGTATACATCTGCAGACGCTTGGCATCGTCAACTTCCGAACGGGCAGCGATCAGTAATTCATTGAAACGAGCGTTCTTCCAATGGCCCTCATTCCAAATGGCATCAGCGGCGAAGGCCTGTGAGAACATCCAGTCCGCCGTTGGTCGGCCTGCCCAATAACTCTGACAGAAGGGTTTCTTAAGCCAGACATTGTCCCAATAGCCATCGTTCGGCTCGCGGACAACATTAATGGTGATGCCGGCTTTGGCGGCATTCTGCTGAAAAATCACCGCCGCATCGACCCCGCCTGGGAAGGCGGCGTCTGAAGCCGAGAGGTTCACCTTAAGATCAGACAGCCCCGCCTTCTTAAGGTGGAACTTTGCCTTTTCGGGATCGTACTGGCGTTGCGGTAGGTCCTTTGCGAAGAAGCGATTTGACGCTGAAATCGGCTGATCGTTACCGAGCTGGCCGTATCCACGGAGCAAGGTGTCCAGAAGCTGCTGGCGATCAATGGCATATTTCAGGGCGAGCCGTACATCCTTGTTGTCGAACGGCGAGACATCGCAGAGCATCGGCATCGTGTAGTGCTGTGTACCGCCGATCGACACAATTTCCAGACCTTGATTCCTCTCCAGCAGGTGTACCGTTTTGAGGTCGCACCTTTCAATCGCGTGGATCTGGCCTGTCGTCAGCGCGTTTGTGCGTGCCGCGGCATCCTGGATCGCAAGAAGCTCGACGGAGTCAAACCAAGCCGCGTTCGTCTTCCAATAATTGGCGAAACGTTTGGCCGTACCTTTGATGCCCGGGTCAAAGTTCTCCAGCACATAACCCCCGGCTCCAACACCCGAAAGATCCACTTGGCCATCCTTCGATGGGAGAATGGCCAAGTGGAACTCCTCGACAAGGAAGGGGAAGTCAACACTACCTTGTTTTAGAGCAACAACAACGGTCCCCGAACCATCCGCACGGATATCGTCAATTGCGTCAACGATGCTCTTGGCTGCTGATTTTGAGTCCTTCCCGCGATGGTGATTGATGGATGCGACGACATCGTCGGCATTCATACTTTTGCCATTGTGGAACTCGACCCCTTGCCGCAACTTGAAAGTCCAGGTCTTGGCGTCTTTTGATCCTTCCCAGGACTCGGCCAGTTCACCGACTAGTTTGCCCTCCGCGTTTACCTCCGTAAGACAGCCATGAAGGGTTTTCCCGAACACGTTGGTAAAGGAGCCCGCGTAGGTTGCAGGGTCAAGAGTATCGGATGTGGCGCCAGCGGCGACTCCCAGTTTGAAATGCCCCCCCTTCTTCGGAGTTGCCTGCTGGGCGATGGCAGGCAGAATCCCGCTTGACGAAGCGACCGCCAGCGCACCTACCGCAGCTGCGGATTTGAGGATACTCCTTCGGTTCATATCCATGTTTGAACGTTCACCCCATTTGACCATTGCTATGCTCCCTTTTTGAGTTTTTATGCCGGCAGTTGCTCAGATCCGAGATCTGGCGCGAGGTCAGCAAGGCTGCGCGGATCTGGTAGCCAAATTTCGTGTCGCGACTTTCTTACTGAACCCGATCTCCTCGAAGTGTTGCACAATCCCGACAGTCAATTTAACATTGCCAGACATCAATTTGCGTATTTTGGACAAACATCGATAAGCGGACGGTCAATGAAAATTCTCATCCTTGTGATGCCGAACTTCAACCTGGCGGCGACGATGGCGTTCGTCGACCCATTCCGGGCGGCGAATTACCTCGAAGGCTTGACGCGTTTTCGATGGGTCGTAGCGTCTCTAGTTGGAGGGTCGTGTCTCGCAAGCAATGGGATTGCCGTTCAGACCGAAAAGCTGACTGAGGTCCAGGAGGATGTGTTCGAAATCGTCGTGGTTTCAGCGAGTTGGACACCAGAGACGGCAAGTACGCCTCACCTCCTCGCTTTGCTCCGGAAATGGGCGCGTACCGGTTGCATTATCGGAGCGCTCGACACAGGTGCTTTTATCCTTGCGGAAGCCGGGTTGCTGAGCGGGAGACGTGCCACCGTGCATTACGAGCACATCGATTCCTTCAAGGAACTTTACCCACATGTCGAAGTCTCGGAAGACCTATTCATTCATGACGGAAAGCGTTTCACCTGCAGCGGCGGGATCGCTTCGGCCGACATTGCCCTGCATCTCATTCGGGCAAGCGCAGGGGACGCTTTGGCGAATGCTGCAGCAAGGTACATCTTCCACCCCATGCTGAGGCCTGCCGGTACGTCGCAAAATCCGGTTGGTGCAGAGCCCTTGGGTAGAACGACACCTAAGGTTGTTCGGCACGTCATTTCGATCATGGAGCTGCATCTCGAGCAGACGCTCTCAATCCCGGAGCTTTGCGACAAGGCGGATGTTTCACAAAGGCAGCTCGACCGGCTCTTCAAACAATACGTTGGTAAGTCTCCCGCACTTTACTATCGCGATATCCGGTTAGATCGAGCGCGCGGCCTCGTCACTCAGACCGATATGCTCATGTCAGAGATTGCCATTGCATCAGGATTTTCGAGCCAAGTGCATTTCAGCCGGGCCTATCGTGAGCGGTTCGGACTGTCCCCGCGATCGGACCGAGTCGAAGGGCGTATTCCGTTCGAGTTCAGGGCCTGGCCCATGCATCGCAAAGCTCAGGACAAGGGGGCTCGACACACCTAAGGTTGGGCCCGAAGACAATTCGGTTTCCTAAAGGTGCAAGCAATAGGCGATGACAGGCGCGGACGTTGACGAGGCGCCGGAGCCCCGTTACTTCCCGGCGCTTTCCATGCGCCTTGATATGATAGCCTTGTCCAACCAGCCTACCTCCATCTCTGGAACGGAAGAGAGGAGAAGGTCGGTATAGGGATCGAACGGTGGGGCGAGAACCTGGCCTTTTGGCCCGTATCGGACCACCTGCCCGCGATACATCACCGAGATGGTGTCGGCGATTGATTTCACCGTTGCGAGATCGTGGGTAATGAAGAGATAGGCTACCCCCTCGTCCTTTTGCAACTGCAGCAAGAGCTTCAAGATGCCGTTGGCGACCAAGGGGTCGAGGGCAGAAGTCACCTCGTCGCAGATCATCAGCTTGGGCTTTGCCGCAAGCGCTCGCGCGATGCAAACGCGCTGCTTTTGTCCGCCCGACAGTTCTGCCGGATACCGGTCCGCGAGGCTCTTTCCCATTTCGATCTTGTCCAGCAGTTCGGCCACGCGTTGGTCGCGCTCGACACCGCGCATTCCAAAATAGAACTCGAGCGGCCGGCCAATGATCGTAGCCACGGTCTGGCGGGGGTTCATCGCAACATCCGCCATCTGATAGATCATCTGAAGCTGCCGCAAGTTATCCTTCGAGCGCTCGGCCAGCCGACGGGGAAGGTCGCGCCCGTCGAACTGGATGCTGCCTGCCGAAGGCGGCAGTAACCCAGTGATCACCCGCGCCAGCGTCGATTTACCCGAGCCGGATTCACCGACCACAGCGAGCGTCTGTCCAGTATGAAGTTCCAGGGAAACATCGCGTAAGACCTTGATCGCTCCGTCGCCGTAACCTGCTGTCAGGCCTTTGACTGATAGAATAGGCGCAGTGCCGCCGTCCTTCTGCTCGTGATCGATGTGATGCACTGAAACGAGGGCTCGCGTGTATTGCTCGTGCGGCTGGTTGATGATCTGCTGCGTCATTCCCCGCTCTACGAGCTTGCCGTGGCGCAGCACCATGATCTCGTCCGCGACCTGCGCCACCACCGCCAAGTCGTGGGTGATGTAGAGTGCTGCGACGCCGGTGTCACGGATGGCGTCACGGATCGCGGCCAGCACGTCGATTTGCGTGGTGACGTCGAGCGCCGTAGTCGGCTCGTCGAAGACAATGAGATCAGGCTCCGAGCAGAGTGCCATGGCCGTCATGACACGCTGCAACTGACCGCCCGAAACCTGATGGGGGAAACGTTTGCCGATGTTCTCGGGGTCAGGAAGGCCAAGCTTGTTGAACAGAGCAATCGCACGCTTTTCGGCTTCGGTCCGAGTTGCCATGCCATGTAGAAGTGCCGCCTCCACCACCTGGTCCATCAGCCGGTGGGCGGGGTTGAATGCGGCGGCAGCCGACTGCGCAACATAGCAGACCTCGCGGCCCCGGAGTTTGCGCATGTCACTTGCTCCGACCTTCAGTATGTCACGGTCGTTAAGGATGACCTCGCCGCCAGTTATTTTGACGCCACCGCGACGATAACCCATGCTGGCCAGACCTATGGTGGACTTGCCGGCGCCCGATTCGCCGATCAGACCCAAAACCCTGCCCCGTTTCAGCGTCAGGGAAACGTCGTCGACGAGAATTACGTTCTTTGAGCTCTCGCCCGGTGGGTAGACTGTCGCCTCAATCCGGAGATTGCGTATGTTGAGCAACGTGTCGGGCTTCCCCGGTCGACTGGCTGGCGCGACCGTAGAAAGCGTCACGTCACCCGGCTTGTCAGACATTGAGAGTTCGATTGACATTTGCAGGGTCCACTCTGTTGATTGTCCATCGCCGGCTTTTTTGATTATTGGGTGGTACGAAGAGCCCACCACTCTGGATGCGACATTCCATTGCACAATCGCCTCAAACGTCTCTGCCGCCCCTTGAACAACAGCCCGACCGTCCCGTGCCATCGAGCGCCCGTCAGCCGACATTCTTGGCGCGTGTACGGTACACCTTTGCGACAGCACACTGAAAGAGCGTGTCCGCCTCACGGCGCGCCCAGGTAATCACCCACCCGCAAGATGCATGCCGAAGGAACTTGGCTTGCGATTAGTGTGGCGCCTTCCGGGCGGTCACACTCGAAATCAGCTAATAGTGTACGGCAGTTCGTTGCGTCGGTCGTGGTCGATCGTAATCGTGCTCTTGAGCGGCGGAATGGCGCGTTGAATGCAGTTTATCCGCTCACAAATGCGGCATGAAACGCCGATGGGTTCGAACGCTGAGCTGTTGGCAAAGTCCAGTCGGTCAGCATAGATGAAATCGCCCGCATCAGAAATCTCGCATCCGAGCGCGATCGCATAGCGTCGATGAGGGGTTCCAAATCCACCGTCCGCCTTGGTGATTTCTGTGGCGATACTTAGATAACGCACGCCGTCTGGTGTCTCCGCCAATTGGCAAATCATGCGGCCTGGGGTTTCGAACGCCTGATGAACGTTCCACAACGGGCAAGCTGCCCCGTAGCGAGCGAACTGCAACTTCGCGGCGCTGTGGCGTTTGGTGATGTTGCCGGCTCGGTCGATGCGCGCGAAGAAGACCGGAACGCCCTTCATCCGAAGCCTTTGCAATGTTGAAAGGCGATGCGCCACCTGCTCAAGGCTGGCGCCGAAGCGCATCGCGAGAAGGTGCAGGTCGTGCCGAAGTTCTTTTGCCGCGGTCAGGAAGGGGCGGTATGGCAACGCAAGCGCGCCGGCAAAATAATTCTGGAGGCCGATCCTGCAAATCTCCGCCGCTTCGGAGGTACGGAAGCGTGCTCGCTCGATGATGGCGTCGATCTCCGCCCGGTGCTCCAAGGCCCCGATCTGGAATGCCATCTGGAAACTGCGCGTAGGCGCAGGTGAGTACGAGTTCAGGTAGAGCACGCGCGCGGAAGCGTCGAAGCGCCTGATCACCCGTTCGCCATTGCCAGCACGCGCAAGGCGAACGTGATGATGCTGTTCCAGGTGATCTGCGAAGGCCGTCCCGACGTCTCGATCCGGTAGGCCCAACGCTTTAGCCAGATGCTCGGCCGCTCGGTCGAGCTCATCGATGTAGTTATCAACAAAATGAAAGAAGTCTCGCACTTCCTCGTAGGGTGTCGGCTCGGCAAAGGCATTGGTTCGGATCAGCTGGTCGTCGAAGCTGGCAAGCTGCTCGCTATTTCTGCGATATGCCTGATGACAGGTGATCAGCGCATGAGCGAAAGACGGTGCGTTTTGGGCAACGAGCTTGAGTTCCTGAAATCCGACTGAAACACCGCTGAATACGGGGTCAGCAAGTGCCTCGCTCAGTGCCGAGAGCAGCCGGTCGGCCTCACTGCCACCGATCGAAGCGATATCCACATGGAATTTCTCGGCGAGCGCAAGAAGCACCGCGGCTGAGACCGGTCGTTGGTTGTTTTCTATCTGGTTCAGATAGCTTGTCGAGATCCCCAGCCGCTCGCCAAATACCGCCTGGGTGGCCTTGCTGGCCTCCCGCAGTTCGCGCACGCGCCGACCAATGAAAAGCTTACCATTTGCCATTTGCAATTTCGCATGTTGCTGTTTGCAATTTCATACATTTTGCAATCGCACCCGGTCAATCCTTTTCCATTCATCGCCGACGAACTAATGCCGAGCGTAATTCCAGTGGAGGCGCTCATGCGATTGTCCAGCAAAGCAAACCCGAGTTCGAGGCAAAGCCGGCTCGCCGCGACGCAGTTGCCGACGGCTTTGAACTTTGAAGCAAAGGCTGGCCGCTGATGCGAGCTGTTCTTGAACAACTCGAAATCCGTCGCGCGCAGGCTCGCATGGGCGGAGGGCAGAAGCGTATCAATGCCCAACACGCGAAAGGCAAGCTGACCGCCCGCGAGCGCATCGTGGTGCTTCTCGATGAAGGCTCCTTCGAAGAATACGACATGTATGTCACGCATCGTGCGACAGACTTCGGCATGGATGCCCAGAAGGTTGCCGGGGATGGAGTGGTCACAGGCTGGGGTACGATCAACCGCAGGCTCGTTTATGTCTTCTCCCAGGACTTCACGGTGCTTGGCGGATCGCTGTCCGAGACACACGCTCAGAAGATCTGCAAGATCATGGACATGGCGGTGCGCAATGGGGCGCCGGTGATCGGCCTCAACGATTCTGGGGGCGCGCGCATCCAAGAGGGTGTCGCCTCACTTGCTGGCTATGCCGACGTCTTCAAGCGCAATGTTGATGCCTCTGGCGTCATTCCGCAGATTTCGGTGATCATGGGTCCGTGCGCCGGCGGTGCGGTCTATTCCCCGGCCATGACCGACTTCATCTTCATGGTTCGAGATTCCTCCTACATGTTCGTGACCGGCCCCGATGTGGTCAAGACGGTCACAAACGAGATCGTGACCGCGGAGGAACTGGGCGGCGCGGCAACACACACGCAAAAGTCCTCTGTTGCGGACGGGGCTTTCGAAAACGACATCGAGGCTTTGGAGGAGGTTCGGCGCCTCTTTGATTTCCTGCCATTGAACAATCGCGAAAAGCCGCCGGTGCGGCCGTTTTATGACGATCCTGAGCGGATCGAATTGCGTCTGGACACGCTGGCGCCGGAGAGCGCCAACAAGCCCTACGACATGAAGGAACTAATCCTGGCCATCGCCGATGAAGGTGACTTCTTCGAGCTGCAGGCCGCCTTCGCCCGCAACATCATCACCGGATTTGTTCGCATCGAGGGCAGGACGGTAGGGGTGGTGGCCAACCAGCCGATGGTGCTAGCCGGATGCCTCGACATTGATTCCTCCCGCAAGGCGGCGCGTTTCGTTCGCTTCTGCAACGCCTTCGACATCCCGATTCTGACCCTCGTCGACGTGCCAGGTTTCCTGCCGGGCACCGCCCAGGAATATGGCGGCGTCATAAAGCATGGCGCCAAGCTGCTTTTTGCCTATTCCCAGGCGACCGTTCCGATGGTCACGTTGATCACGCGCAAGGCTTATGGCGGCGCCTACGATGTGATGGCTTCGAAACATATTGGCGCGGACATCAACTACGCCTGGCCGACCGCCGAAATCGCGGTGATGGGCGCAAAGGGCGCTGCCGAGATCCTCTATCGGTCCGAACTCGGCGATCCCGAGAGGCTGGCAGCTCGTACCAAGGAATACGAGCAGCGCTTCGCCAACCCCTTCATTGCCGCCGAGCGCGGCTTCATCGACGAGGTGATCATGCCACATTCCTCACGCAAGCGGATCGCGCGTGCCTTTGCCGCGCTGCGCGGCAAGAGCGTCGAGACGCGCTGGAAGAAGCACGACACCATCCCGCTTTGAGTGCGCAGAAAATGTTCAAGAAGATCCTGATTGCCAATCGTGGCGAGATCGCGTGCCGGGTGATCGAAACTGCGCACAGGCTTGGCATAGCCACCGTCGCCGTCTATTCCGACGCGGACCGTGATGCCTTGCACGTCCGCCAAGCGGATGAAGCGGTTCATATCGGCCCCGCTGCCTCAGCCCAGTCGTATCTTCGCATTGCGAACATCCTCGAAGCAGTCACCGCCACTGGCGCCGACGCGGTTCACCCGGGCTACGGTTTCCTGTCTGAGAATTCGAATTTCGCCGATGCGCTCAAAGCCAAGGGCGTCGCCTTCATCGGGCCCTCGCCGGTCGCCATCGAGGCGATGGGCGACAAGATCACCTCGAAAAAGATCGCGTCATCCGCCGGTGTCTCCACTGTCCCAGGCCACATGGGCCTGATCGAGGATGCAGAGGAGGCGGTGCGCATCGCCGGAGAGATCGGCTTCCCTGTCATGATCAAGGCATCCGCCGGCGGTGGCGGCAAGGGCATGCGCATTGCCTGGAACGAGGTCGAGGCGCGCGAAGGATTTCACTCCTCACGAAACGAGGCCAAGAATGCCTTTGGCGACGACCGTATCTTCATCGAGAAATTCATTACTGAGCCACGTCACATCGAAATCCAGGTGCTCGGCGATCAGTACGGTAATATCGTCTACCTCGGCGAGCGGGAATGCTCGATCCAGCGCCGCAACCAGAAGATCATCGAGGAGGCGCCATCACCGTTCCTCGACGAAGCAACCCGGCAGGCGATGGGTAAGCAGGCCATCGCTCTTGCCAAGGCGGTCGGCTACCACTCCGCGGGTACGGTTGAGTTCATCGTCGACCGCGACCGCAACTTCTATTTCCTAGAGATGAACACCCGGCTTCAGGTCGAGCATCCGGTCACCGAGCTGGTAACCGGCATCGATCTGGTTGAGGAAATGATCCGCATCGCGGCCGGCCAAAAGCTGCGCTTTGGCCAAGAGGACGTGAAACTGAACGGCTGGGCGATCGAAAGCCGGCTCTACGCCGAAGACCCGTATCGCAATTTCCTGCCCTCGATCGGTCGTCTTACACGCTACCGGCCGCCCGCCGAAGAGCCACGTGCGGACGGCTCACTCATCCGCAACGATACCGGCGTGGTCGAGGGCTCGGAAATCTCGATGCACTATGATCCCATGATCGCCAAGCTCTGCGCCTGGGCACCTAATCGGCTTGGCGCAATCAACGCCATGGCCGCGGCGCTGGATGATTTCGAAGTGGAAGGCATCGGCAATAACCTGCCCTTTCTAGCCGCTGTCATGGACCATCCCCGGTTTCGCGAGGGGCGGCTAAGCACAGCCTTTATCGCTGAGGAGTATCCGGACGGCTTCGCAGGTGTGTCCCCAACCGATGCGGATGAGCGCAAGCTCGCGGCGGTCGCGGCACACATCAACTGGAAACTTCAGCACCGCAATGTCCTGATCTCCGGGGCGATGGACAATCATCGTCGCAAAGTCCCTAGCGATTGGATGGTCGCGCTTGGCAACCATTCCATTGCGGTCGCTGTGTGCGATCAGAAAGACGGAACCGCTGTGTCATTCGATGACGGCTCGGTCCTGAGCGTTGCAAGCGACTGGCTGCCGGGCCGGCCACTCGCGCACTTTCAAATTGGCACTGAGACCACGTCGATCAAGACGTCACGGTCAGGAACCGGCTACCGACTGCGCTGGCGCGGAATGGATGTCGTCGCCCATGTACGCAGCCCACCTATCGCCGAACTGGCGCGGTTGATGCCGAAGAAGCAGCCGCTGGACGTCTCTAAGCTGCTGCTCTGCCCGATGCCTGGCGTGCTCACCGCGATTGCCGTTGGCGAGGGCGATGCGGTGGAGGCTGGCCAGATTCTTGCAACGGTGGAAGCGATGAAAATGGAAAACGTGCTGCGCGCCGAGCGCAAGGGATCGGTGAAGCACGTCGCCGGGACTGCCGGCATGAACATGGCCGTCGATGAACTGATAATGGAATTTAACTAAGGGTAGGACAAATGGCCGACCGCGTAGCCTACGAGGACTGGCGAAAACTCGCCGAGCACGAAGTCAAGGCGTCGCCCGACACCTTGGTCTGGAATACGCCGGAAGGTATTGCGATCAAGTCGCTCTACACCGAGGCTGATCTGGATACGGCCGGCCACCTCGGCACGCTGCCCGGGATAAAACCGTTCCTGCGCGGGCCCCGCGCGACCATGTATGCCGGCAGGCCGTGGACAATCCGGCAATATTCCGGCTTCTCGACGGCGGAGGAGTCGAACGCCTTCTACCGCAAGGCACTCGCCGCCGGCCAGCAGGGCGTGTCAGTTGCCTTCGATCTCGCGACACATCGCGGCTATGACAGCGACCGTGCGCGCGTCGTCGGCGATGTCGGCAAGGCGGGTGTGGCAATCGATTCCGTCGAGGACATGAAGGTCCTGTTCGAAGGCATACCGCTCAAGGACATTTCCGTCTCCATGACCATGAACGGTGCTGTCATCCCGATCCTCGCCTGCTTCATCGTCGCCGGGGAGGAGCAAGGCTGCTCGCACGCCGAGCTTTCCGGGACCATCCAGAACGACATCCTGAAGGAGTTCATGGTCCGCAACACCTACATCTACCCGCCCGAACCCTCGATGCGGATCGTCGCCGATATCATCGAGTACACCACGAAGGAGATGCCGAAGTTCAACTCCATCTCCATCTCCGGCTACCACATGCAGGAGGCGGGCGCGACGCTGGTGCAGGAACTCGCCTTCACATTGGCCGACGGGCGCGAATATGTCCGCGCGGCCCTGAAGAAGGGACTGGATGTAGACGACTTCGCGGGACGGCTCTCCTTCTTCTTCGCTATCGGGATGAATTTCTTCATGGAGGCCGCCAAGCTGCGGGCGGCGCGGCTCCTCTGGTCGCGGATCATGGGGGAGTTCCGGCCAAAGAAGGCCTCGTCGCTGATGCTGCGCACCCACTGCCAGACCTCCGGCGTGTCGCTACAGGAGCAGGACCCTTACAACAACATCGTGCGCACAGCCTACGAGGCGCTGGCCGCCGTGCTGGGGGGCACGCAGTCACTCCACACCAACTCCTTCGATGAGGCGATCGCCCTGCCGACCGAGTTTTCGGCGCGCATTGCGCGAAACACCCAGCTTATCCTTCAGCACGAGACCGGCGTGACCAAGGTCGTCGACCCGCTGGCCGGCTCCTACTACGTCGAAAGCCTGACCGCCGAACTTGCTGATAAGGCGTGGGCGCTCATTGAGGAAATCGAGGCCATCGGCGGCATGACCAAGGCCGTCATCGACGGTTTGCCAAAACGCCTGATCGAGACGGCGGCGACCCGCCGCCAGGCGGCGATTGATCTCGGCGACGAGGTGATCGTTGGCGTCAACAAGTACCGGCTGGAAAGCGAGGTTCCAATCGAGGTTCTCGAGATCGACAATGCGGCGGTGCGTGAGGCGCAGATCCGTCGTCTCGAACAAACAAAGCGTCAGCGCGACCCCAAGCGCGTCGACGCAGCCCTTGCTGCGCTTGGTCAGACCGCGGCCAGCAGCAAGGGCAATATGCTTGAAGCAGCGGTTGAAGCGGTGCGTGCTCGCGCGACGGTGGGGGAGATTTCTGATGCTCTGCGCCGCGCCTTCGGCGATCACGTGGCCGTTCCTAAGGTGATCTCGGAAGTTTACGGCGCCGCCTTCCATAATGAGCCGGAATACCAAACCCTAACTTCCCGCATCAGGGACGTTTCCGTCTCGCTCGGCGGCCAGCCGAAGCTGATGATGGCCAAGCTCGGTCAGGATGGCCATGACCGCGGCGCCAAAGTGATTGCATCGGCGTTTGGCGATCTCGGCTTCGATGTGGTCGCCGGCCCGCTCTTCCAAACGCCGGAGGAGGCAGCAAGCATGGCGGTGGCTTCTTGTGTTCATGTCGTCGGCGCATCCTCGCTCGCGGCCGGACACAAGACCCTCCTGCCGCAGCTTGTCGAGGCCCTGAAGGCGAGAGGTGCCGAAAACATTATCGTTGTGTGCGGTGGCGTGGTGCCGCGTCAGGACTATCAGTTCCTGATGGACCGTGGGGTCGCCGCCGTATTCGGCCCTGGAACGCATATCCTGGATGCAGCGCGTGCGGTTGTCGACCTCCTTGAGGGCAGGCGCCGCAATCGATGAAGAGTCTCGTCGTGAAGGACTTCGGCAATCCGGCGATGCGCCCACGTCTGGCTGCCGAACATAGGACCGGCGTCGAAGTCGCTGCGATCTCTGATCGACCCACGGCGCCAAGAAATTCGGCATCGGCGCCGCGACGTCGCGTTGAGGACGGGAAATGAGCTCCGAAAGTGCCCGGCACTTGTGGACGCAAACGGAAGTTCGCGCGTTCTATGAGCTACCCTTCAACAACCTTCTCTTCGGAGCTCATGGCGTTCACCGCCAGAATTTCGATCCCAACAAGGTCCAGCTCAGCCGGCTTCTCAGCATCAAGACAGGCGGCTGCCCGGAGGATTGCGGCTATTGTAGCCAGTCGGCGCATCACGAGACCGGCCTGAAGGCGTCGAAACTGATGGAGGTCAGGCGCGTCATCGCCGAAGCGAAGAAAGCGCGTGACGCCGGCGCCACCCGCTATTGCATGGGCGCGGCCTGGCGAAACCCCAAGGCGCGCGACATGGATGCGGTGGTGGCGATGGTCGAAGGCGTCAAGGCGCTGGGCAT
>NZ_JAMYSE010000037.1:0-61510 GCF_040321795.1 Mesorhizobium sp. M0244
GCATACTAGATTAGTCCATCACCGATCCCGAACTCGCGGAGTAACGACCCATGGCCGAAATCGTCGCCATCAAGCCGGCCCTTGCCGAAGGGCCGGTCGTCTCCGGGCTGGACAACGGCGTGCTGCGCCTGACGCTCGCCAATCCGCCGGCCAACGCTCTTTCGCTTGCAATGATGGCGGCGCTGACGGCGGAACTCGACCGCGCCGAGGCCGACAAATCCCTCCGCGTCATAGTGCTTGGGGCGGCCGGCAAAGTGTTCTGCGCCGGGCACGACCTCAAGGAGTTGAGCACGCACCGCGCCGATCCTGATCGCGGCAGGGCTTTCTTCGAAGAGACGTTTTCCGCCTGCGCCGCGCTGATGCAGGCGATCGTTCGCCACCCAAGACCGGTGATCGCCGAAGTCGATGGTCTGGCGACGGCGGCCGGGTTGCAGCTGGTCGCCAGCTGCGATCTCGCCATCGCCTCGCACGAGGCGACCTTCTGCACGCCTGGCGTCAATATCGGCCTGTTCTGCTCGACGCCGATGGTGGCGCTGTCGCGCAACGTCTCGCGCAAGCACGCCATGGAGATGCTTTTGACCGGCGAGACGATCGATGCGGCAACCGCCAAGGAATTCGGCTTGGTCAACCGCGTCGTGCCGCGCGAATATCTGAATCAGATTGTCACCAAATACGCGCAAACCATTGCGTCCAAATCGTCCTTGGTCGTCAAGATCGGCAAGGAAGCCTTTTATGAGCAGGCCGAGATGGGGCTGGCCGACGCCTATGATTACACTGGGCGCGTCATGGTCGAGAACATGCTGGCGCGCGATGCGGAAGAGGGCATCGGCGCCTTCGTCGGCAAGCGCAAGCCGGAATGGCCGGAGGAATAGGAGGCGGATATGGAACCGCGCATCTCCATCATCACCATCGCCACGGACGATCTCGACCGCGCCGTGCGCTTCTACGAGGCGATGGGCCTGAAGCGCCATGCCGGGATCACCGAGGGCGTTGCCTTCTTCCAGATGGGCGGCGCCATTCTCGGCCTGTTCCCGCGGCAAAGCGCCGAAGAGGATTCAGGCGTGACCTTCAGCAAGGCACCTTCGGCCGTCTACCTCGCCTACAACACCCGCTCCGACGCCGAGGTCGACGAAGTGCTGGCGATGGCCGAGAAGGCCGGCGGCCGTATCGTCAAGCCGGCTGGCCGCGCATTCTGGGGCGGTTGGTACGGCTATTTCGCCGATGCGGACGGGCATGTCTGGGAAGTGGCGCACAATCCGGCTTTTCCGATCGCCGAAGACGGATCGATTTCCCTGCCGGGCTGACGACGTTCTCCCTGGCCCATTGCAAGCCACTTGCTCGGCTGTTGGCACCTCACTCTGAAGCGCTGTATGACGAGGCATGAACCACGACAGCTACGACAATGCCTACATCGCCGGCATCCTCAATTCGGTGAAGACCATCGCCATGGTCGGCGCGTCCGCCAATGACGTGCGGCCGAGCTATTTCGTGCTGAAATATCTGCTCGGCAAAGGGTTTTCGGTGTTTCCGATCAATCCCGGCCAGGCCGGCAAGGAGATCCTCGGCCAGATGACCTATGCCAGGCTCGCCGATGTTCCCCAGCCGATCGACATGGTCGACGTTTTTCGCGCTTCCGCTGCCGTACCGGGCATTGTCGACGACGTGTTGCGGCTCGATCCGCTGCCGAAAGTCATCTGGATGCAGCTTGGCATACGCCATGACCAGGCGGCCGCGTGCGCCGAAGCCGCCGGCATCAAAGTGGTGATGAACCGGTGCCCCAAGATCGAATATGGCAAGCTGTCTGGCGAGATCGGCTGGACCGGCGTCAATTCCGGCGTTTTGTCGTCGAAGAAGCCGCTGATGCGGCCGGGGTTCCAGAGCTTCGGCGTTCGCCAGAAATAGAAACGCAATTAATTTCCGGCTCTGTCGGCATTTTCCGGCTAGCCCATTCGCAGATCACGCGCGGAGGGGCATTTTCTTCTTTGCATTCGGAGCTGAGCTCCGCCAAGAATGCGCCGCGCTTTTCAGAAGGTTTAAAAGGGAAGGTTTTCGATGGCCCGCACGCCCGGTTTCAACACGCTCGCCGTCCATGCCGGCGCCAAGCCGGATCCGGCGACCGGCGCGCGAGCGACGCCGATCTACCAGACCACCTCCTTCGTCTTCGACGATGCCGACCATGCCGCCTCGCTGTTCGGGCTGAAGGCGTTCGGCAACATCTACACCCGCATCATGAACCCGACGCAGGCGGTGCTGGAAGAGCGCATCGCCGCGCTTGAAGGCGGTACGGCAGGCCTTGCCGTCGCCTCCGGCCATGCCGCGCAGGTGCTGGTCTTCCACAACCTGATGCAGCCGGGGGACAATTTCGTTTCCGCGACAAAGCTTTACGGCGGCTCGATCAACCAGTTTGGCCACGCCTTCAAAAATTTCGGCTGGCAGGTGCGCTGGGCCGACACCAACGATATCTCGACCTTCGAGAGCCAGATCGACGACAAGACCAAGGCGATCTTCATCGAAAGCCTGGCCAATCCGGGCGGCGTCTTCGTTGACATCGAGAAGATCGGCGACATTGCCCGCCAGCACGGCCTGCCGCTGATCGTCGACAACACGCTGGCCTCGCCCTATCTGCTGCGGCCGATCGAGCATGGCGCCGACATCGTCGTGCATTCGCTGACCAAGTTCATCGGCGGCCACGGCAATTCGATCGGCGGCGCCATCGTCGACGGCGGCACCTTCGACTGGTCGAAGTCGGGCAAATATCCGATGCTGTCGCAGCCGCGCCCCGAATATGGCGGCCTCGTCCTTCACGAGACCTTCGGCAATTTCGCCTTCGCCATCGCCGCCCGCGTGCTCGGCCTGCGCGACATCGGCGCGGCGATTTCGCCGTTCAACGCGTTCCTGATCCTGACCGGCCTGGAAACCCTGCCGCTCAGGATGCAGCGCCATTGTGACAATGCAGTCACCGTGGCCGGCTGGCTCTCCAACCATCCCAAGGTTGCCTGGGTGTCCTATCCCGGCCTGCCCAGCGACAAAAACAATGCGCTGCAGAAGAAGTACTCGCCGCTCGGCGCTGGCGCGGTGTTCACCTTCGGCCTAAAGGGCGGCTATGCGGCGGGCATCAAATTCGTCGAGGCGCTCGAGCTGTTCTCGCACCTGGCCAATGTCGGCGACACCAAGTCGCTGGTCATCCACCCGGCATCGACCACGCATCGCCAGCTTTCCGACGAGCAGAAGATTAACGCCGGGGCAGGTCCGGACACCGTCAGGCTTTCGGTCGGCATCGAGGACGTTAACGACATCGTCGCCGATCTGGAACAGGCCCTCGTCAAGGTTTGATGGCCATGACCACGCCGAAATTTCTTTCCGTCGGCGTCGACACCGTCGAACCGGAACTTGGCGCACCGGCGCCGGATCGCCTGATTTCGGGCGATCCGAAATTCCGCACCTGGAACGTCGAGGAACAGGACGGCGGCCTCTATGCCGGTGTCTGGGAAGCAACGCCCGGCAAATGGCGCATCGAATATGACGAGTGGGAGTTTTGCCACATACTGTCGGGCGTTTCAGTGATCGCCGAGAAGGGTGGCGAGGCGCGCACCGTCAGGGCCGGCGACAGTTTTGTGCTCAGGCCGGGCTTTAGAGGAAGCTGGGAAGTGCTTGAAACGACGCGCAAGGAGTATGTGATCAAGCTTTGATCTCGCATCGCGCCGGACTTTACAAAAGGCGATCGATGTCCGTGTCGGAAAATCCGTATCCGCTCATCATGTCGCGGTGCCATGAAACTTCCCAGCAAATCATGACTGCCTCCGCTTCAGCGCTCAGACTAAGGCCTCATTCAGGGTGAATGTGACCGTCACGTTCGATCCGTTTCCGGCCGCGGGCCGGTGTAGCGGAGAATCCAGAGCCCCTGGTTCTTGTCACTTATGTAAATGAAGCCGCGCCGGTCCACGACCACGTCCTCGGTCTGAACAACCAGCTTGTCTTCCGGCATAGGGCCGTAGCGTCGGACTGGCTCCGGCGGGATGAAGTAGCCGACCTCGCGCGGAAGCCGAGTATTCGAGACGTCGTAGACCCTGAGCCCAGCGTTGAAGTGCGCGATGTAGAACAGATCGCCTTGTTTCTGGACATCGGGATGATGCTGGTGGTGGTTGATGTTGTGCGGCCCGCGCCAGCCGCCACGAGTTGTGAAATCCGAATAGGGAGCGCCTTCGGGTGGCACGGGTTTCGGGCAACAGCGACAGCAGGAAGGGTTCACTGGAATCGGAAATATCGACGATCGACGCGTGATGCATCGGACCACGTCCATAGGTGACGTTCTCCGAATTGGCGAAGGCAATGCCGCGCTCTGGAATCGGCAGCACGCTATGCACACCGAAGCGCGAATGAAACGGAGGGCTGAAGCTCAGGCCGCCGACCTGCCTCGGCTGGGAGACGTCGCTGATATCGAGCACAATGATACCCGCCGCACCATAAGGCAAATAGACAAGATCGCCGGTGACATAAGGCGGGCCGTGCAGCGAGACATCCTCGCCCGTGCTGGCGCAGAAGGCGCCGCACATGCATTGCGGCTTCAGTCGCAACCGGTAGCGATCGGCGGTCTCCTGGTCGGCGGTGGGCTTCGCGGCTGCAAAGCTCTCGCCGCCGGCCTCGTGCTGGCCCGGCACCCACCAGCGTCCGGCTTCGCGCGGACTCGAGCGATCCGAAACATCGAGGATGACGTAGATGTTGCCCCTGTAACCCGGCATGCCGGCGGCAAGGTGGACATAACGTCCACCGGGATAGAGGTTGCGATGCGTGCCGTTTCCGCCGGTACGGTAGTGACTGAGTTGTTTCGGATTGATGGGGTCGGCGATATCCCAGATCAGAACGCCTTCGCCAAACGGTGCGTCGGGGTCACCGCCGAAATGAGCAAAGGGCTTTTCGAGGGCGGTCACCATCGTGTCGCCGGACAAATCTATTTGTAGAGTCCAGGTATTCGTGCCGCGATAGGGCACGAACTTGACCGTCTCGGGCTTGGCCGGGTCGGTCACATCCACGATGCTCCAGCCGGAGTGCCAGAAATGCCCAGTGTAGAGATACCAACGTTCGCCAACCTGCCTGATCGCCATTTTGAAGGCTGGGCGATGATCGAGATCGGTATAGCCCACTGCTTCGACATTGTGGGCGAAAGCGCCAGGGGGCGCTGGCGACGAAGCTGGAACGGGTTGGGCAAGCGCCTCGCAGACAAGACCGGATTGAGATGCCGCCGCGATCGTCGCACCGATGAGTGGCACTTTCAGCATCTGGCGGCGTGAAATCTCGGAATCTTTCAAAGCGCGTCTCCCGGATTTTGCAGCTTTCCGGATTTTGCAGATTCCGATACTTTCCGTCCAATATCGTTTGAGCCATGAGTAATTCTATTTGGGAAATTAAAGGCTGAAGATGAACCACAAGCTGATGCGGTCCTTCCTGGCCGTCGCCGAAGAGCTGCATTTCGGGCGCGCGGCGGCGCGCTTGCATATCTCACAGCCGCCCCTGACAAAGCAGATCCAGCAACTGGAACAGGCGATGGGTGTGCGCTTGCTGGAGCGCACCAAGCGCAAGGTCGAACTGACTGCGGCGGGGCGTGTGTTCCTTGATGAGGTTAGGGCCGTGCTTCAGCAGACAGAGCAGGCGGTGGAGCTTGCTCGCAAAGCCGATCGTGGCGAAACCGGCCATCTTGCTGTCGGATTCATCGACGCGGCTATCTACAGCGTGGTGCCTTCTGTCGTCCAACGCTTCACCAAGCGCTATCCCGAGGTCGAGTTGAGCCTGACCGATCTGCGCATTCCCAATCAGGTCAGGGCAGTGGCCGAACGCCAGCTCGATATCGGTTTTGTTCATCCTCCCGTCGTTCACGAGGCATTGAGGGTCGAAAGCATACTGGTCGAACCCCTGATCGTCGCCTTGCCGGAAACGCATCGGCTGGCCTCGGAAGCAGAGGTCGCGCTGGCCGACCTGGCCTCCGAAGCGTTGATTCAGTTCCCGCGCAGCATCAGTCCATCCCTCTATGACGAGATCGTCGGGCTGTGACGTTCATCCGGGTTCAGCCCGAGGATCGTTCGAGAAGCAACGCCCAAGCAGACAATTATCGGACTTGTATCCGTCGGGCTGGGCGTCTCGCTGCTGCCCGCCTGTCTGCAAAATTTGCGCCGGAGCGGCGTCGTTTATCGCCCTATCCAGGGACGAACCTTGTCCATCGACACTTCAATCATCTACCGGCGTGAACAACCCTCGCCGGTGCTGAAGGCCTTCCTCGACATCGTCCGCGAGACGACGCAAACAGATTCAAATCCGGTCTCTCTTCAAGCTTCATGACCGAATTTCTATCGCCATCCGGAGATTGTTATGTGTGAGGTCCTGCTTCCGGTTAGCTTCATCGTTCGATCAGCGATTATTTGGCACTCGCGACCTTGAGATGTTGCCTATTTGACCGGAATTCGCCGGAGCAGGCTTTCGAAGCCTGTCGTCGGAAGCCGTCCTCAGATTCTGACAGCAAGCGTTTCCAGCCCGTGGAAATGATACGTGTCGCGGAAGCGCGGCTGTTCCGCAAGACGAAGCCGCGGTAGCCGCTCGAACAAGGTTTTCAGCAACACCTGCAATTCGAGCCGAGCGAGCGGTGCGCCGATGCAGAAATGAATGCCGGCGCCGAACGACACGTTCTTCTGGTCCGCGCGGTCCGGCCTGAAGGCGAAGGGCTCGGTAAACGCAGAAGGGTCATGATTGGCCATGCCAAGCAGCAGCCCGATCGTCTCGCCCGGTGGGACGATGATCCCCGGCCCGGCCTCGACCGCGTGATAGGCGTAGCGCGTGAACATGTGCAGCGGCGCGTCGAAGCGCAGGCATTCTTCGACAGTCGCTGCGGTGGCCTCCGGCGAGGCGAAGAAGCGGCGCGGGTCGCCGCCTTGCGCAAGGATCGAACGCACCGCATTGCCGGTCTGGTGGACAGTTGCTTCATGGCCGGCATTGAGCAAAAGAATGGCCGAGGACACCAACTCGTCCTCCGAGAGTTTTTGGCCGTCCTCCTGTGCCGCAATCAGCAGGGACAGAAGATCCTCGCCGGGCCTCTTCCGCCGCTCAGCGACGTAGCCGCGCAGGAAATCGGAAAAGTCGCGTGCGGCCCGGTTGGCCGTCTCCTCCGTCGCGCGGGTGCGTCCATGCATGTACATGGTGACCATTTGATGCGACCAGTCGAGCAGTTGCGGTCCCATTTCGACCGGCACGCCGAGCATTTCGGCTATGATGGTGATCGGCAGGGGAGCGGCGAAGGCCGGCAGCAGGTCGACTTCTCCTGGCTCGAAACGGTCGATCAGTTCGTTGGCCAGCGCTTCGACACGCGGCCTGAGCCGCTCGACCTGGCGCGAGACGAAGGCGCGGTTGACCAGCGTTCTCAGTCGCGTGTGGACAGGCGGCTCCAATTCCAGCATCGAATTGGCTTCGACGCCGTCGAAAGCGCTGAGATGCGTACGGTTCTGGCCGATGCCTCGGCTGTCCGGAATGCCGGCCGGGTTCTGGCGGCCGAAGCGGCGATCGCGCAGCAGCCGGTTGACGTCGTCGAAGCCGCCAAAGCACCAGAAGCCAAACTCCTCCCAGAAGAAGACATTCGATGCGCCATGCAGGAAGGCGTAGGCCTCGTATGGATGCTGGAAGAAAGCAGGCTCGTGCGGATCGAGCCGCAGGCTGCGCGTGGCTGGATCAAAGGCAAGGCAGGGTGGTTTCAATTCGGTCATGCCAGACCATTAGCGCGGCTTGCCAGTCTGGTGCCAGACCGTATGTTGGCCCTCCCGTGAGGTGAGCAGCGGAAGCGGTTGCGGAAGGACGGTTTTCATGAATGTGATCGTGGTCGGTGCAGGCATTGCCGGGCTTTCCACGGCGTGGTCTCTGGTCAAGGCCGGTCACCTCGTCTCGATCGTCGAGCAGGGACCGATCCCCAATCCGCTTGCCGCGTCCGGCGACCATCATCGCATCATCCGCCGCGCCTATCGCGCCGGAACGGGCTATGGCCGGCTGATCACCGAAGCCTATGAAGCGTGGGACGAGATGTGGGCCGATCTCGGCGAAAGCCATCTCGACCCGCGCGGCTTCATCTGTATTTCGCGCGAGCCGGGCGACGAGGCCGAGGAATACCGCGAAGGGCTGGAGGAGGGGAACTATCCGTTCGAGCTGCTCGAGCCGGACGCCGCGGTCGAACGCTGGCCGTTCCTGCAGCCCGGTTCGTTCCGCTATGCGTATTTTTCGCCGGACGGTGGCGCGTTGCACTGCCGCAAGATCGCCTCGGGCCTCGCCAGATGGCTGCGCGCGAACGGCGCCAATGTCTACGAAAACAGCAAGGTGGCCGAGATCGACGCCGAGGCCGGACATATCGTGCTTGCGAGCGGCGAAACGATGCAGGCCGACCGGATCGTCGTCGCTGCCGGCGCCTGGGTGCTAAAACTATTCCCGGAGCTCGATGGGGAACTGAAAACCTGGCGCACCGCGCTCGCCTATGTCGAGCCGCCGGCGGATCTGAAAGAGGCGTGGCGGGCTGCACCAGTTGTTCTCGACATTGGCGGCAGTGTCGACGGCTACGTGATCCCGCCCTCCGGCGGCGCCGGCATGAAATTCGGCTCAGGCCTGCACAGGGTGCCAACCAGCGACGCCGACTGGAACCGCCAGCCGGTGCCGGGCGAAGGCGAGGCGATCCGCAACCTGTTTTCGCCGCCGATCGCGCACATTGAGGAGTACAGGGTCACCGAAGTGGTCACCTGCGCCTACACCTTTACCGCCGACGAGAAGTTCCTCGCGCATCAGAAAGACAAATGCCTGATCGTCTCGGCCTGCTCCGGCCACGGCTACAAGTTCGGCGCGGCGGTCGGCCGGCGCGTTGCGGCTTGCGTCGGCAATGGCGATGTCGCCGGCCTGAAGAAGTGGCTCAGGGCCGAACTGGCCTGAGCGGCTAATGTTGGCAATGCCTCGGAATATGCACGCGCCGCCAGCTGGATGAGCCTTCCCTGACCACCACGCGTCGGGCCACCGTCCGGTAGGAAGCGGGCACGTCGATGATGCGCCGTTGCTCGGGTCGCACGAGAACCTCTTCGGCGACGCTCTCATACTCGGCGGGGAGGACGACGCGCCGCCGGCGTTCCGGCTGCACCACAACGATTTCGGCCACGCGTTCATAACGCGCCTTGTGCCTGACCTTGCACAGCACCTTGCGGCCATTGATGATGCGCCATTCCCAGGAATAACCGCCGTCATCGACCCTCACGGTGCGACAGATGGTTCGGGTGATGGCGGGCACGATCTCGTAGCTGACGCGCGCCGGCGCGATCTGCACCACGCGCTCGCGCGTTCCGTAGATCGGTGCAACATACTCGACCTGCTGGCCGGCGGGACTGACGAGCACATCCTCATAGACCGTGTCGTAGACGGCCGGCCGGTTGAGCTGCTCGTAGCATTCGACCGCGCGTCCGCCGGCCGCCGTTTCGGACGCCATGCCGAGAACGGCGACGCCTGTAATAGCCAAGGAAGCTGTTTTCCTGATCATTGCACTCCCCCTGTTTGAACTGCGTGGAGCGGGTTCAACGTTGGATTGTAGGGCAAGCCGTGACAGGAAAAAGCGGTTTTACCGCTTTTCGTTAAGCGATGCGGTTAAGAAATCGCTAAACAACGGCCAGGCATGAGCGCCCTTCCGGCGGTAGCAGAGGGCTGCCGGCGCGGCGACGGGCGAAACTTGCTTTGGAAGCCTTGATTCGACTTAACCGGATGGCTAGGAGAGGCGGCCTTGCGCTAGGGTGAGCCGGCATCCTATTTACAGAACAACGATCCAGAACCGATTCTGCCCGATTGCAAATCTCCGGCGCCGGAATCCCATCCTCAAAAAGGGATAGTCCATGAAGAACCCCGTCGAAACCTACATGAACCTCGTTCCGATGGTGGTCGAACAGACCAATCGCGGCGAGCGGGCCTACGACATTTTCTCGCGGCTCCTCAAGGAGCGCATCATTTTCATCACCGGCCCGGTCGAGGACGGCATGGCGACGCTGGTCTGCGCGCAGCTGCTGTTCCTCGAGGCGGAGAATCCGAAGAAGGAAATCAACCTCTATATCAACTCGCCCGGCGGCGTCGTCACCTCCGGCATGGCGATCTACGACACCATGCAGTTCATCAAGCCTGCCGTGTCGACGCTCTGCATCGGCCAGGCCGCATCGATGGGTTCGCTGCTTCTCACCGCAGGCGAAAAGGGCATGCGCTTTGCCACGCCGAACGCTCGCATCATGGTCCACCAGCCTTCCGGCGGCTTCCAGGGCCAGGCTTCCGACATCGAGCGCCATGCGCAGGACATCATCAAGCTGAAGCGCCGCCTCAACGAGGTTTACGTCAAGCACACCGGCAAGAGCTACGATGAGATTGAAAAAACGCTCGACCGTGACCATTTCATGACTGCCGACGAGGCCAAGGATTTCGGCCTCATCGACAAAGTCATTTCGTCACGTGAACCGGTCGAAGGCATTGCCCTATAGGCCCGCGGTGGCCCCGCGGTGGCAGTGAGTGGCGGGATCACGCGCTTTTGGCGCGGCTTGCGGCATTTCGGCCACAATTGGCTGTTCCCTCGACGGGTGCAATTGCCTACGTTAAGGCTATGTTGATTTTCGACGGCTTAGCTTTGCGTGGGGTTGTTCGAATCGTTGCCCCGTTTTCCGATTTGTGTTTCGTACGGAATGCGTTGCGAGAGCCGGAACACTGGCGGCGGCGGATTCCCGCGATAGATTGAATTATGCGCCCTTTCAACCAGACCATCGGCGGGCGGCCATGAAAGGACATGAAAATGAGCAAGGTCGGCAGCAACAGCGGCGATTCCAAGAACACGCTTTATTGCTCGTTTTGCGGCAAAAGCCAGCATGAAGTGCGCAAGCTGATCGCCGGGCCGACGGTGTTCATCTGCGACGAATGCGTCGAACTGTGCATGGACATCATCCGCGAGGAGAACAAGACCTCGATGGTGAAGTCGCGCGAGGGCGTGCCGACACCGCAGGAGATCCTCAAGGTTCTCGACGACTACGTCATCGGCCAGCCCTACGCCAAGCGCGTGCTGTCGGTGGCCGTCCACAACCACTACAAGCGCCTCGCCCATGCCGGCAAGAACAACGACGTCGAGCTGGCGAAGTCGAACATCCTCCTGATCGGCCCGACCGGCTGCGGCAAGACGCTGCTTGCGCAGACGCTGGCCCGCATCATCGACGTCCCCTTCACCATGGCCGACGCGACGACGTTGACCGAGGCCGGCTATGTCGGCGAGGATGTTGAGAACATCATCCTGAAGCTGTTGCAGTCGGCCGACTACAATGTCGAGCGTGCCCAGCGCGGCATCGTCTATATCGACGAGATCGACAAGATCTCGCGCAAGTCGGACAACCCCTCAATCACCCGCGACGTGTCGGGCGAGGGCGTGCAGCAGGCCTTGCTGAAGATCATGGAAGGCACCGTCGCCTCGGTGCCGCCGCAGGGCGGCAGGAAGCATCCGCAGCAGGAATTCCTGCAGGTCGACACCGCCAACATCCTGTTCATCTGCGGCGGCGCATTCGCCGGGCTGGACAAGATCATCTCGGATCGCGGCCGCAAGACCTCGATCGGCTTCGGCGCCATTGTCGCTTCGCCCGAGGATCGCCGCACCGGCGATGTTTTCCGCCTGGTCGAGCCTGAGGATCTCTTGAAGTTCGGGCTCATTCCCGAGTTCGTCGGCCGTCTGCCTGTCCTGGCGACGCTCGAGGATCTCGACGAACCGGCGCTGATCCAGATCCTGACCGAGCCGAAGAACGCGCTGGTCAAGCAGTACCAGCGGCTGTTCGAGATGGAGAATGTCGACCTGACCTTCCACGAGAACGCGCTGTCGGCGATCGCCAAGCGCGCCATCGACCGCAAGACCGGCGCGCGCGGCCTGCGTTCGATCATGGAAGCGATCCTTCTCGACACCATGTTCGAACTGCCGGCGCTGGAAGGCGTGCGCGAAGTGGTTATTTCGGAAGAGGTGGTGTCAGGCAACGCCAGGCCGCTCTACATCTATTCCGAGCAGAAGGAAAAGAAAGGCAACGTCAGCGCCTGACGTGAGCCGGCAATGGATTTTTCTGAAACGGCGCCGCAGGGCGCCGTTTTGCTGTCGCACACCGCGTAACGGCGCCGCGTAATGGCTGCAGATTGGAGGGACGGACCGTGTTGACCCTTGATCTTTACCCCCCGTGCCTCCAACTAAAGGCAGAAGGCCGTGGTGCCGAATTCTGTGCTGTAAAACTCCCGTCACAAACGGTGGTAGGCGGAACGATCCCCGGTCGTTAATATGAGATTCGCGGTTGGCCCATTGGCGGCCGCGACATGAAAGGTTGGACAATGGCCAAAGTATCCAAGGCTCCCAGCGACGGCGTTTTCGCAGTCCTCCCACTGCGCGACATCGTGGTGTTCCCGCATATGATCGTTCCGCTCTTTGTCGGGCGTGAAAAGTCGATCAAGGCGCTGGAAGAAGTGATGGGTCAGGAAAAGCAGATCCTGCTCGCGACCCAGATGAATGCCGCCGACGACGATCCAGAGCCCGATGCCATCTTTGATATCGGCACGCTCGCCAATGTGCTGCAATTGCTGAAACTGCCGGACGGCACCGTAAAGGTGCTGGTCGAAGGCGCCTCGCGTGCGAAAATCGTCGCGTTCACCGACCGTCCCGACTTCCATGAGGCCCGTGCTGCGGCGCTGGTCGAACCGGAGGAGGAAGAGGTCGAGGTCGAGGCGCTGGCCCGTTCCGTCGTCACCGACTTCGAGAACTACGTCAAGCTGAACAAGAAGATCTCGCCCGAAGTGGTGGGTGCCGCCAGCCAGATCGACGACTATTCCAAGCTCGCCGACACGGTCGCTTCGCATCTTGCCATCAAGATCCCCGAGAAGCAGGAGATGCTCGCCACGCTGTCCGTCAAGGAACGGCTGGAAAAGGCGATGGGCTTCATGGAAGCCGAAATCTCGGTGCTGCAGGTGGAGAAGCGCATCCGCTCGCGCGTCAAGCGCCAGATGGAGAAGACGCAGCGCGAATACTACCTCAACGAGCAGATGAAGGCGATCCAGAAGGAGCTCGGCGAAGGCGAGGACGGCCGCGACGAGGCCGCCGAGATCGAGGCGCGCATCAAGAAAACCAAGCTCTCCAAGGAGGCCCGCGAAAAGGCGGAAGCCGAACTGAAGAAGCTGCGGACGATGTCGCCGATGTCGGCTGAATCGACCGTCGTGCGCAACTATCTCGACTGGCTGCTGTCGATCCCGTGGGGTAAGAACTCCAAGGTCAAGCAGGATCTGGCCTTTGCCCAGAATGTGCTCGATACCGATCATTTCGGGCTCGACAAGGTCAAGGACCGCATTGTCGAATACCTCGCCGTGCAGAGCCGCCAGAAGAAGCTGAAGGGGCCGATCCTGTGCCTCGTCGGACCTCCCGGCGTCGGCAAGACCTCGCTCGGCAAGTCGATCGCCAAGGCGACCGGCCGCGAGTTCATCCGCATGGCGCTGGGCGGCGTGCGCGACGAGGCCGAGATCCGCGGTCACAGGCGCACCTATATTGGCTCGATGCCCGGCAAGGTCATCCAGTCGATGAAAAAGGCGAAGAAATCCAATCCGCTCTTCCTGCTCGACGAGATCGACAAGATGGGCCAGGATTTCCGCGGCGATCCGTCATCGGCTTTGCTTGAGGTGCTCGATCCCGAGCAGAATTCGACGTTCATGGACCATTACCTCGAGGTCGAATACGACCTGTCGAGCGTGATGTTCGTGACGACGGCGAACACGTTGAACATCCCTGCGCCCTTGATGGACCGCATGGAGATCATCCGTATCGCCGGCTACACCGAGGACGAGAAGATAGAGATCGCCAAACGTCACCTGATGCCCAAGGTGATCCGCGACCACGCGTTGCAGCCGAAGGAGTTCTCCGTCGGCGAGGACGCGATCCGTGGCATCATCCAGACCTACACCCGTGAAGCGGGCGTCAGGAGCCTGGAGCGCGAGCTGATGAAGCTCGGGCGCAAGGCGGTGACCGAGATCCTGAAGACGAAGAAGAAGACGATCAACATCACGGCGGACAATCTTGCCGATTATCTTGGTGTTCCGCGCTTCCGCTTCGGCCAGGTCGAGAGCGACGATCAGGTCGGCGTGGTCACCGGGCTCGCCTGGACGGAAGTCGGCGGCGAGCTGTTGACGGTGGAAGGCGTCATGATGCCCGGCAAGGGCCGCATGACCGTGACCGGCAATTTGCGCGACGTGATGAAGGAATCGATCTCGGCGGCGGCCTCTTACGTCCGCTCGCGGGCCATCGATTTCGGCGTCGAGCCGCCGTTGTTCGACAAGCGCGACATCCACGTCCATGTGCCAGAGGGCGCAACCCCCAAGGACGGACCGTCGGCTGGCGTGGCGATGGCGACGGCGATCGTCTCGGTGCTGACCGGTATCCCGGTCAAGGCCGATGTCGCGATGACCGGCGAGATCACGCTGCGCGGCAGGATTCTGCCGATCGGCGGCCTCAAGGAAAAGCTGCTCGCCGCACTCCGCGGCGGCATCAAGAAGGTGCTGATCCCGGAAGAGAACGCCAAGGATCTGGCGGAGATTCCGGAGAACGTGAAGAGCGGCATGGAGATCATTCCGGTCTCACGGGTTGGCGAAGTGCTGCGCCATGCGCTGGTGCGCATGCCGGAACCGATCCAGTGGGTCGAACCCGTCAATGCGCCGGCGGTGGTGGATGTCGGAGACGACGCTGGCAAATCGCTGGCGCATTAGCTCCTGCTAAAGTTGCAATGCACAAAGAGAGAGCCGGGCCTTGAGCCCGGCTTTTCATGTGAAGAACCCCGGATTTCCGGGCTTTTTTCGACTTTCTTGGCGCTTTTCGACTTGGTTGCCGGAGCGCTTCTTTCTAAAGTCCGTTTCCTGCCGGATGAGTCGAGTGTTCCGGTTTTCTCATGGAAGGGAATTTTTATGAACAAGAACGAACTGGTGTCCGCTGTCGCCGATGCCGCGAGTATTTCGAAGGGTGACGCGCAGTCGGCGGTTGATGCGGTGTTTTCCGTCATCACCGGCGAACTGAAAAAGGGCGGCGATGTCCGGCTTGTCGGTTTCGGAAATTTCACCGTGTCACAACGCGCTGCGTCGACCGGCCGCAATCCGCAGACCGGTGCGGAAGTGAAGATCCCGGCGCGCACCGTGCCGAAGTTCTCGGCCGGCAAGGGCCTCAAGGACGCGGTCAACTAAGCGCCTCCTTAAGTCTTTCAGAGAAAAGAAAAGCCGGCTATCCGGTTTTTCTTTTCTAGGCCCCGCAGGGTCGTTGGAAAAGGCGGCGCTATGCCGTCGGCGCATCCGTGCGCATCAAGCCTTCTTTCTTGAGATCGGCCCACAGCGCCGGTGGCAGCTTCGCGTCGAGCAGCGAGCGATTACTTTCGACTTCGCCCGGCCGCTGGCCGCCGGGGATTACCGACACGACCGAAGGGTGCAGCAGCGGGAACTGCAGCGCCGCCTCGATCAGGCGCACGCCGTGGCGCTTGCAGACGGCCTCGATGCGGGTAACGCGGTCGATGATGTCCTGCGGCGCCTCCGAATAATTGTAATAGGCGCCTTGCTTCGGCCCGGTTGCCAGGATGCCGGAATTGTACGGCCCGCCGAGAACGATGCCGATGCCACGTTGCTGGCATAGAGGCAGGAAAGACTGCAGCGCTTCCTGCTCCAGCAGCGTGTAGCGCCCGGCAAGCAGAAACAGATCGAAATCGCCGCGCTCGGCCAGCGTCTGGGCAACCCGCCACTCATTGATGCCGCCGCCGAACGCCTTGATCACGCCTTGGTCGCGCAACGCCAGCAATCCGTAATAACCGGAGCTCATGAATTCCTGGATGCGCTGGTCCGAGGCTTCCTTGCTGCCATGGGTGAAAATGTCGACATCATGCACGAAGAGGATGTCGATGCGGTCGACGCCGAGCCGTTCCAGAGAGGCTTCGAAGGACCGCATAACGCCGTCATAGCTGTAGTCGTAGACCTCGCGGCGCGACGGCGTGTCGAAGAACTTGCCGATGCCGGTGCGCTGGTCCGGCGGGCAGGCGCGCATGATGCGCCCGACTTTGCTGGACAGCACGTAGTCGTCACGCTTCTTCGAACGCAGGAACGGATTGAGCCGCGTTTCGGCAAGGCCCAGCCCATAGAGCGGTGCGGTGTCGTAGTAGCGGCAGCCGACCCGCCATGCCGCCTCCAGCGTGGCATTGGCATCCTCGTCGGAGACGGCGCGGTAGAGATTGCCGAGCGGCGCCGTGCCGAAGCCGAGCTCGGTGAAATTGATGCCGCCATTGCCGATGCGGTCGAAACGCCGTGTCTTCATATGCTGCCGTTTCCTCATTTGCGATTTGCCGTGACACTATCACGGCTGTGGCGCATCAAAAGCACCGCGTGCCGTTGGACACCGATTTTCGCGGTGATAGCATGAATGAAAACAAGCTGTTCGAGGTAAATGTGACCGAGATATTCAAGTGGTTCTCCTGCACATGCAAGCTGGTGCAAATGTTATGATGGACGCCGGCGGAAACCTGTTTGGGATTGCGCTGAACGAGCTTGGCACCGTGCTGGAGCGCATCGACGAAAGCCGCATCGACGCCGCTTGCGCCATCTTGGCCGAAGCGAGAAAGATCGTCACCTATGGCTGCGGCCGCGAGGCGCTGCAGGTCAAGGGTTTTGCCATGCGGCTTTACCATCTCGGTCTGCCGGTGTCGGTCGTCGGCGACATGATCACGCCGCCGCTGGGCGCGGGCGATGTGTTCCTCGTCAGTTCCGGCCCGGGCGAGACGTCGACCGTGCTGACTTTGATGCAGATCGCGCGCGATGCCGGTGCCGCCGTCCTGCTGCTGACCGCGCAAGCCGGCAGCACTGCCGCAAAGCTGGCCGACTTCACACTGCTTATCCCTGCTCAGACCATGGCCGACGACCAAGGCCCGGAAAAGACATCCGTCCTGCCGATGGGCTCGGTTTTCGAAGGTGCTCTGTTCGTCCTCTTCGAAGTGATGGTGCTGAAGCTCAGGGCTCTGACGGGCGTATCGCCGGAAGCGATGCGCGCCCGTCACACCAATATGGAGTAGGCGTCATGCGCTACGAATTGATGCTGCCGCATCAGATCCGCAAGGCGATCGCCGAGAACTGGCCGGTCGTATTGCCGCTCGGTGTGCTCGAATATCACGGCGAGCACATGGCCGTCGGCATGGACACACTGGCGGTGGTCAAGATCCTGGAACTGTTCAAAACGGAGGCCGAAATCGTCATTCTGCCGCCCTTCTATTACGGCGCGGCAAGCTATGCCGTTGCGGCGCCGGAAGGCAGCGGCTCGGTGCAGGTCGGCGGCAATGTGTTGGCACCATTCGCGGAGGAATTGTTCTACAGCCTGCTGCGCATCGGCTTCCGCAACATCCACGCCATCATTCACCACCAGACCGAGAATTTTGCCGCCGGCATGCCGACCGATCTCGCCTTCAAGGCCGCCGGTCGGCAGGCCATTTTCCGCTTCCTTGAGAAAGAACGCGGCGAAGGCTGGTGGGGCTCTGCGGCGATGGCCGACTATTATGCCGAGCACGCCGAGGGCAGCAATTTCTTCAACTGGGTGCAGGTGCATCCGCTGATGCCGGCTTCAATGCACAGCCAGTACCCGTTCGACCATGCCGGCATCGGCGAGACGTCGCTGATGCTGGCGCTGTGCCCGGAAGCGGTCGATGCCGACCATTTCGCCGACAACACCGGCTGGTACACGGCAAGCGCCCTCGAAGCCTCGGCGGAATTGGGACGACAGGGCGTCGCTATGATCCTCGATCATCTGCGTGCAACGCTTTTGCGCTAGCGCGGCTTTCGCTTCCGCAACAAGGGGAGAAGGGAAGATCGGCCCAGTTACTTCACCGCGCCCGCCGTCATGCCCATGACCAGATAGCGCTCCAGCGCGATGCCGATGACGGCGAGTGGCGTGATGGCGGCGGTGGCGAGGGCCGCCATCGACCACCAGTTGATGCCTTGCGAGCCGGTCTGGCTCGCCACCATCACCGGTATGGTTTTGGCGTCGGTCGAGGTCAAAAGCGCGGCGAAGAAATACTCGTTCCAGCACAGCACCATCGCCAGGATGAAGGCGGCGACCATGCCCGGCAGCGCGATCGGCATGACGATGCGCAAGAAGGCGCCCCAGATCGACAGGCCGTCGACGAGTGCTGCCTCCTCCAGTTCCACCGGGATGGAGTTGAACTGATCGCGCATGATCCAGATGACGATCGGCAGCACCATCAGCGTGTAGAGCAGGATCAGCCCGACGCGCGTGTCGAGCAGCCCGACTTCCCGGTAGAGCACGAGAAAGGGCAGGGCCAGCACCACCGGCGGCAGGATCAGCTGCGACAGGAAGAAGAAGGAAATGTCCTCGTTCCTGAACCAGGCGAACTTGTAGCGGTAGCGGGTCAGCCCGTAAGCGGCGAGGCTGCCGATGACGATGGCTAGGCTCGACGCGCCGACCGAGGTGATGACCGAATTCATGAAGCGCTTGATAAATTCGTCCCGCACCGTCGATGTCCGAAAGATCGAGTCCGGCGAAAGGCCGAGCGAACGCCAGCCTTTCCAGTCGGGCTGGAAGTCGACGAACGGGATCAGATGGCCCTGGGTGACGTCGACCGCGGTCTTGAACGAGGTGGTTATCGTCCAATAGATCGGGAACAGGCAGATGAACGCCCAGAAGATGAGGGCGCCGTAGATGAAGACTCGGTTGGCGAAAAACGCCGCCGGCGAGCGGATTTCGGAGGCGGCATAGTCGGTGGTTTGAACGCTCATTTTGCCGGCCCGATCAATTGACGTTGCGCACGAAGCGGCTGGCGAATTTCAGCAGCCAGGTCACGAACACGATGATGATGATGAGGTAGGCCATCGCCAGCATGGTGCCGTAGCCGACATTCGAGCGGTCGCGATATTCGCGGTAGATGAAGCTCGACACCGAATCGGTAGCACCTCCAGGCCCGCCGGAGGTGACGGTGATGATGATATCGGCAAGCTTCAGCTTGAAGATGATGCGCAGGATGACCGCCGTGACCGACACCGGCAGCATCAGCGGGAAGGTGACCTGCCAGAAAGTCTGCCAGGCGGTGGCGCCATCGACACGCGCTGCCTCGAGCACCTCGCGCGACATCGCCTGCAGGCCGGCGAGCAGCATGATCATCATGAACGGGATGAAGGTCCAGGCATCGAGCACCATGATCGAGATGCGGGCGGTGATCGGGTTGGAGAAGAATGCCGGGTTTTCCCAGCCAAGATGCCGCGCCAGCGTTGCAGCCGGCCCGAAGCGATATTCCATCAGCGACTTGCCGATCATCCACGACACCGCCACCGGCGACAGCATCAGGGGCATGAGAAAGACGACGCGGAAGAATTTGCGTGCCCGGATCTGCGCGTTGAGCAACAGCGCCAGGCCGAACGCGATGATATATTCGACGAACACCGCCAGCACGTAGAGCACCATGTTGAACAGCGCGTTGCGGTAATAGGCGTCGTTCAGCATCTGCCAGAAATTGTCGAGCCCGTTGAACGTCCGCCCGGAGAAGGAGCTGAGGTTCCAGTCGGTCAGCGCGATATAGAAGCCGAACAGCGTCGGAAAGATCACCATGGCGATGGTGAACAAAAGCGCCGGCAGCAGGAACAGCGCGCGCTGGCCATCCTCGCCGCGCGTCAGCACCTGGCCGATGCCGAGTGCGACACCCCACAGCACATAGGCGTAGACGACCGGCCGCCAGGTCTCGAAGCCGATGGCGTCGATATCGCTCTTGTAGAGGATCTGCAGCGCAATCACTGCCAAAAGGCCGAGCGTGGCAACAGCCATCAGCGCCCAGCCAAGCCGCTTGCGGCCCGGCGGTAGCAGGTCGGATGGGACGGCGTTTGCCGGCCATTCACTTGTCGACAAAGTCTGGTCAGCCAAGGTCCGGTCAGCCACGCGTCTTGCCCGTTCACAGGAGTCTCGATGACCGACCGAGCCGATGAGGGCCAAGCGGGTCAAGGGAGGTCCGGCGGCCGTGCGCCGCCGAACCAGTTTCACTATCTCAGCCTACATGCCCAGCGAAGCCTTGTAGAGCTTGACCTGTTTGTCGCGGCCGATCTGATCGGTCAGCTTCTCCCAGGCGGCGGCGATGGCGTCGGCGCCTTCCTGCGCCTTCATCTTGCCGGCAAAGGTGTTGGCCAGAATGTCCTCGGCGGCGCTGTAATACTGAAAGATGCCGGGAATGCGCGGCTCGATCGCCGCGTTCGGATGATTGTAGCTGTCGGCTTCCGACTTGAGATACGAGGTGATGAACGCCTCGTCATAGCCGGCCGCCACCCATTCCGGAATGTTGAAATGGGAGTTGCGGTAGGGCTGGAAACCCGACGGATAGGCTGCGCACCAGAGCGACAGGTCCTTGCCGCCGAGATGGGCAGCGGCAGACCACGCCGCCTTCTTCTTCTTTTCATCGCTGTCGACCCGGGCCATGACATAGACGCCCCAGCCGAGATAGGCGCAGTTCGGCGCATGGTTCGGGCCGCTGGCGAGCTTGTCCCACTGGCCGGTCTTGGAATTATAGACATCGTCCGAGCCCGGCAGAATCGAGAAGCCGGTGACGTCGCCGACGACCGAGGAATCGTTGGTCTTGACGTTCGAACCGACATCGCCCCACCAGGTGACCATCGAACCGGTGCCTGCCAGGAACTGCTGGAAGGCGGTGGTGTTCGGGTCGGCGTTGATCTGGTCGGCAGGCTCGGAGGGCAGGGCGTCGATGACATCCTGGATCGCTCGCACCCATGCCGGATTGTTGACGCGCGGCTTCATTGTGTCGGCATCGAACAGCCAGGCCTTGTCATCGGGATGCTTTGCATAGGCGCTGGCGCGGCTGCCGAGGAAGTAGAAGCCGAAACCGCCCCAGGGCTTGGGTGCATCGAGATAGCCAAAGACGTCCTGGCCCTTCACCTGCTTGCCCTTGAGGAACTTGGTCACCGCCTGCACCTGCTGCCAAGTCTTCGGCACGCCCCATTCGCCTTCACCGCCGCCGTCCTTCCACGCCTTGGCGAGGTCGGCATCGGCGAACACGTCGGTGCGGTAATTGAAATTATGCGCGTCGCCATCGACGGTGACGCGATACTGCTTGCCGTCCCAGGTGCCGACCGGCGGCTGCAGATAGGCCACGACGTCCTTCATGTCGATCTGGTCCTTGACCCAGTCCGGCATTTCGGAGGTGAGACCCTTGCCGCAGACGTCGCCTTCGAACGGCGCGCCCATTTCGATGATGTCGAAATCGACGGTGCCGGTCGCGATCGACTGTTGCAGGCGGGCGTTGTAGTCAGCCTGCGCCAGGTCGATCCAGTTGATCTTGGCGCCGGTATAGGTCTCCCACGGCTTCAGAAAGCCGCGAAACAGCACATTGTGCAGGTTCTGGTTGTTGAGACCCATGAAGGTGAGTTCGACACCGGCGAATTCGCCTTCCTTGACATTGGCCTTGGTGGCTCCCAGGCAAAGCTCGCCGACCTGCTGGAAGTCGGAATCGGTCGGCTGGCCCTTGCCGACACCGGGGATCTGCAGGATTTGTGCGCGCAGATCATCGGCGGCCGCAGCAGGGCGCGTCAGGGCGCCAAGTCCGGCGCTTGAGGCCGCGGTGAGGGCGGCCATGCTGGCCGCTCCCTTCAGCACGTCGCGGCGGGTGGCCCCCGCGCGGACAAGTTGGTTATAAAGGCTGGTTTTCATCTCGTTCCTCCCAGAAGATCATTGTGAATTGGTTCGGATAGTGGAGCGCCGATCATGTTCCCCAAAAGCAGCGACTCCCGGAAATAGCGGCCCGAATTCTCCCTCCCGCGACGCTTCGCATTCATTGCCGGACAAGCGTGCCGGTGCGCCCGGAACAAGGTCATAACCCGAGCACCGTCACTATTCTCACAACGAAGTGCCGTGTCAACAGAATGGGTTTTTTATCTATAAGAGACTGACTTGCCCTCGCGGTTTGCGTTGTTTAGCTTCACGGCAACCGAAGGGGGAATGATGGCTCAAGTCGCGATCCGCAATGTGGCCAAGGCGTTCGGAACCGTCAAGGTTCTGCACGATGTCAGCGTCGACATCGCCGATGGGCAATTCGTGGTGCTGGTCGGCCCTTCGGGCTGCGGCAAGTCCACGTTGCTGAGGATGGTGGCCGGGCTGGAAACCGTTTCCGGTGGCACCATCGCCATCGGCGAGCGCGTCGTCAATCATCTGCCGCCGGCCAAGCGCGACATCGCCATGGTGTTCCAGAACTACGCGCTCTATCCGCACAAGACGGTGGAGCAGAACATGGCCTTTGCTCTCAAGCTGCGCAAAACCGACCCGGCGGTGGTCACTGAGCGGGTCAAGCGCGCGGCCGATATCCTCGACCTCAACCCCTACCTCAAGCGCTATCCGCGCCAGCTCTCGGGCGGCCAGCGCCAGCGCGTCGCCATGGGCCGCGCCATCGTCCGCAACCCGCAGGTGTTCCTGTTCGACGAGCCGCTCTCCAATCTTGACGCCAAGCTGCGTGTCCAGATGCGCACCGAGATCAAGGAACTGCATCAACGACTGAAGACCACCACCATCTACGTCACCCACGACCAGATCGAGGCCATGACCATGGCCGACAAGATCGTGGTGATGCGCGACGGTCGCATCGAGCAGGTCGGCGCGCCGTTGGAATTGTTCGACCGGCCGGCCAATCTGTTTGTCGCCGGCTTCATCGGCTCGCCCTCGATGAACCTGCTCAAGGGGGTCGTGCGCAAGGGCGACAAGCCCGTCGTCGAGATCGCCGGGACGCCGTTCCCGATCGCCTCGAGCAATACCGTGGAAGATGGCCGCAATGTCGTCTACGGCGTGCGGCCCGAGCATCTCGAAATCCATCCCGATGGTGTTCCGGCGAAGATTTCGGTGGTCGAGCCGACCGGTTCCGAAACGCTGGTCTTCCTGCGCTTCGGCGAGGGCGAGATGGTGGCATTGTTCCGCGAGCGCCACGACTTCAAGCCGGGCGACACACTGCACCTGAAACCGCGGCTCGACCAGGTGCATCTCTTCGACGCAGAGACCGGCAAGCGGCTCTGATTTCGCCCCCAGCAAGCCTCGCGAGGAATACCATGCTCAAAGGAATCAATCCGCTGCTCAATGCCGATGTGCTGCAGGCGCTGCGGGCGATGGGCCACGGCGACGATTTGATTATCGCCGACACCAATTTCCCGTCCGATTCCGTGGCGCGCCAGACCGTGCTTGGCAGACTGCTGCGCATCGATGCGCCGGCGGCCGACGTGGCCAAGGCGGTGCTGTCGCTCTATCCGCTGGACACCTTCGTTGACGATGCGGCTGCCCGCATGGAGATCGTCGGCAAGCCGGACGAAATTCCCGCCGTGCAGAAGGAAGTGCAAAAAGAGATCGACACCGCCGAGGGCAAGGCCTGGCCGATGATCTCGGTCGAGCGCTACGCCTTCTACGAACGCGCCAAGAAGGCCTATTGCGTCATCCAGACCGGCGAGCGCCGCTTCTACGGCTGCTTCGCATTCCGCAAGGGCGTCGTGCCGCCGGATGCGGAGTAGCGATATGCCGGGCAGACCGATCGTCATACTGGGCGTCTTCGTCGCCGACACCGCCTACCGCGCCGCCCGCCAGCCGCGCATGGGAGAGACGATCCTGGGTACGTCCTTCACACTCGGCCCCGGCGGCAAGGGCTCGAACCAGGCCGTGGCGGCCGGCCGGCTCGGCGCCGACGTCACCTTCCTGACCCGCCTCGGCGTCGATCCCTTCGCCGATATGGCGAGGCAGACCTGGTCGCAGGCGGGCGTGAAAAGCGCCGTCGTCGAGACGCCGCAGAGCTATACCGGTGCGGCCTATATCTTCATCGAGGAGACGAGCGGCAACAACGCCATCATCGTCAGTCCCGGCGCGGCGATGCTGATCTCGCCCGCCGACATCGAGGCAAATGCCGGGCTGATCCGCGCGGCCGGAATCTTCGTCACCCAGCTCGAACAGCCGATCGAGGCGGCGATGCGGGCGCTGGAAATCGCGCGCGGGGCAGGGGTGACCACCATCCTCAACCCGGCGCCGGCGGCAAAGCTTCCGGACCGCATCTATACGCTTTGCGACTATGTCACCCCCAACGAGACCGAGGCCGAGGAGCTGACCGGTATCAAGGTTTCCTCCATCGACGATGCCCGCCGCGCCGCTGACAATCTGCTCGAGAAGGGCGTTGGCGCCGCCATCGTGACGCTCGGCGAAAAGGGTGCGCTGCTGCACACGGCCGATCGTTCCGAGCATGCCGCTGCGGTCGCTGCCGGCCCGGTGGTCGAGACCACAGGCGCTGGCGACGCCTTCAACGGCGGCCTGGCGGCAGCGCTGTCGAGAGGGATCGAACCCTTGCAGGCGGTACGCTTCGCCTGCGCCGTCGCCGGCATTTCGGTGACGCGCCCAGGCACCGCGCCGTCGATGCCGACGCTGCAGGAAGTCGAGGCGCTGCTCGCCAAGGGGTGAGGCCGTAGCTGCGGGACCAGACTGTGGGCGGGGAGCTGTTGTCTTCTGGCTCGGCCGCAAGCAAGCAGGGCTGGTAGGTTGATGTATGAGAATCAATCTCAGATTCGAAAGCAATGAATCTGGATTACCTCATGAAAAAAGACGGTTTTTGACAATCAACGTCGACATTTCTCCGACATCAAGGGGCCGTGACCCCAAGGAGAAATGGCGCGAGTGACGGGGCTCGAACCCGCGACCTCCGGCGTGACAGGCCGGCACTCTAACCAACTGAGCTACACCCGCGCATTGACGAGCACGTGTCAGCCGTGTTCGTCGTTGGGGCGGTGGATAAGGGGTAAGCCACCGGGTGTCAAGCGGACCCGGACAGCATAACGGCAAACAGCAGAAGGTTTTTTGACAAGCAGAACTTTGTTGCCGAAACCGGCTCCTGGCCAAGCCGCTGGCCGCTCATTTGGCCTTGCGAAGCCGGTCCTAACTGCTTAAAGGTCCGCCCGGAGCGGGCGATTAGCTCAGTTGGTAGAGCGCTTCGTTTACACCGAAGATGTCGGCGGTTCGAGCCCGTCATCGCCCACCATTTTCCGCGATGTGTTCAATCCAGACATGTCCGTGCAACATCAGGTTCATATGCCTGCACTGCAGGAGAATCGCCCAATCGGCGTTGGTCGACGCAGCCCCACTGGCAGTCCATTTCTGCCAATCTGCGTGCACCGGGGCTACACCCCTCATGCTGACCGTCCCGGCGCAACCTCTGATCGCAACCAATGGATTCGTCGTTGTTGCCGTATCTTCCGCTCGCAAACGCTTCACGGCCCGGGTGAGACGCATCCGACCACTACGCAACTCGGACTTTGGTCTGATTCGAACTGTCTTTCCGTAAGACTTAAGTCTGACCTGCTTGCCTCCCATAAGGCAAACGATTGCCGAAAGTTAAAACTTGCAGTATTTACTGCACATGGGCACGGGCGGGAGCGAAGATATTCCTGGATGGCTTACGAGTCATCTTCCTAATGATGCCGTGATCGCAGGAGATCTCGCGGATAAGATATCGAAGGAGGCTGAAAAAAACCGGCTTCCAGGCGAATGGGTTGTGAAGACAACCCCTAGCGAAGAAGACACCTTTAAGAAGGAAAAAGTTGAACCTCATCCCCGCGCCACGGTTGCAGGAATCTTTGCCAGAGGCTCATTCCTCGCGTTAGTGGTATTAACCATTTATCTGCTTTATGTGTTCTCCATTGTGGTCGGCGAAACAGTCGCGGATGTTCCTCTGCCCCACGCTGAACTAGTAGACGCTCCGCCAAGACTCTGATTAGCCGCACCGCGTTGATGCGGCGGCCCTTCAATGTCCGTTGCCGCGACGAAGGTTTGGTTCGTGCGGCAAAGGTGTTTCGCGCGGGGCAACTTGTTGCTGCAGCACCGCAGCATTGTACTTCTATAAACCTCCCGGTCACTGTGTTCCGTGCAACTCATGCAATTGCTTGCCGCGGCTCAGCCTGCAGCTTCCGCCGCATGAGCAAGCCGTTTTGCAACAAAGATGCAATGCTTCGGCGGATCAGCGTCCTGCAGCACCTCGAAGCCGATCGCCTTGTAGAACTTCAGCGCACCGTGATTGTGCGGCATAACTTCGAGGTGGACGCCGGTTGAGCCGCTCGCCGCAAGCCGCTGCTCGAGAAATTCCATCGCGCGCCTGCCGACGCCTTTCCCGCGCGCTTGCGGCAACAGGTCGATATGGCCGTGCGACGGGTAGGCGGCCAGCACAGGCGGGACAGCGAAATCGGGATGATGGATCTGGTGCCGCGCCCAATCGCTGCCGCGCCAATGCGAGCTGTCGGGTCCGGGTTCAGCCACGCGACCCTGCAGTGCCGGGTACCAGTTTGTCGCCAGGCTGGCATTGAAAGCGGCTGTGTCGGCTGCGCCAAGCAGATATCCGGCCGGACCTGTGGACCCATCGACAATGAGGGCCAGCTCGGGTTCGAGGACCTGGTAGGGGATGGTGTAGACGAGGCCGAGCAGATCCGGGTCGTCCTCGCGGCCGCTGGCGTCCTTGCCGGCGTCGCCGGTCTTGAGGCAGATCATCGCAAGTGCCGGATGATCGGCGGCGGTCGCCCGGCGCAGGAAGAAACCGCCGCCGAAATCGAGGATCATGGCGGCAGCAGCCGGAAATCCTTGCCCTCGGGCAAAAGCTGCCCGCCGTCGACGATGATGGTCGTGCCGGTGATGTAGCTGGCGTCGTCCGAGGCCAGGAACAGGAAGGCGTTGGCCACGTCGCGCGGGCTGCCGAGGCGGCCGAGCGGGATCGCGTCTTCCATGTTCTTGATGAAGGCCGCACCGCGATGCTGCTCTATGCCTTCGGTGAGGATATTGCCGGGCTCGACGCCGTTGACGGTGATGCCATAGCCCGAGAATTCGAGCGCGGCCGAACGGATCAGCCCGTTGATGCCGGCTTTGGTCGCCGAATAATGGCCGTGACCGGGGCTGGTGACATGCGGGCCGGTGATTGAGGAGGTGAACAGCATGCGGCCAAAATGCTGCGCCTTCATCGGCACCAGCGCCGCGCGTGCGGCGATGAAGCTGCCACGCAAGTTCACCGCCATGACCCGGTCCCAGTCGTCGGGACTGGTGTTTTCCAGCAATTGCCAGGGATAGATGCCGGCATTCTGGACCATGATGTCGAGCCGGCCGTGACGGTCGAGCGCCAGCGCCACGGCGGCCTGCGCATCGGCCATCTGCGAGATGTCGGTGCAGATGAATGCGGCACCGAGTTCATCCGCGGCCGCTTGCCCGGCCTCAACCTCGGTATCGGCCAGGACGAGCTTCGCGCCCTCCTCGGCAAAGCGCTGTGCGATCGCCTTGCCAATGCCGCGGGCCGCGCCGATGACCAGCGCCACCTTGCCAAAAAGTCTCACGGTTTGCGGTCGGCTGCTCATGCCAGCCTCTGGCGGATGGTTTGCTTGAACGCGTCGAGCAGCACTGCGGCGAGCACCAGCAGGCCGTGGATCACCTGGGTGAAGTTGGCCGGCAGACCCATCAGGTTGATCGCCGTATTGATGGCCGAGAGCAGCAGCACGCCGGCATAGACGCCGGGCAAGGTGCCGACGCCGCCTTTCAGGCTGACGCCGCCGATGACGACCGCGGCGAAGGCGTTGAACAACAGGCCGACACCGAGATTGGCGGTGGCGCCGGAGGTGCGGATCGCCAGCAGCCAGCCGGCAAGGCCGGCAATGGCACCGGCGAGAACGAAGGCTATGACCAGGTTGCGATTGACGCGGATGCCGGCGCGGAAGGTCGCCGTCTCGTTGCCGCCGATCATGACGAGATGTCTGCCAAAAGGTGTCTTGGCCATGATCAGCGAGAAGACGATGAAACAGGCGATGGCGATCCAGGCGGTCAGCGGCAGGCCGCCCAGGCGCTGGATGGCGAACCAGCGGATTGCCGGCGCAAGGTCCTGTGCCGAGCGGCCGCCGGAAATGACCAGCACCAGGCCGCGCACCCAGATGTAGGAGGCCAGCGTGATGATAAAGGCGCTCATCTTCACCTTGACCACCAGGTAGCCGTTGATGACGCCGATGAGGCCGCCGACGGCAAGGGCGATGAGTAGCGAAACCGGAACCATCAGCCATTGCGGCTGCAACTGGATGCCAAGGCCGATGCCCGATGAGCAGAACAGGATGCCGACCGCCATGGCGCTGAGCGCCGCCACCGATTCGACCGACAGGTCCATATGGCCGGCGATGATGACCAGCGCCAGGCCGATCGACATGACGCCGAGCACGCTCGACGCCTCGATGATGTTGGCGAAGATGCCGAGTTGAAAATAGTTCGGGATGAGGATGGAAAAGACCACCAGTACGAAGACCAGCATGAACCAGACGAGATTGTCGAGGATGAACTCGAGGGTTTGGCGCGTGCGGGGGTTCATCTGCGGATCCGGTTGGCGCGTCACCCCGAAAAACCACTCGGTCTTCGGAAAGATCAGGCGCGGTTGAAAATTGCTGCAGCGTTCCCATGCGCGTCCGTTCTAACGCGCACAGCTGCAGGGCTGGACTCCGGGCCGGCGTGGCCCGGAGCGCTTGGCGACTTTGCTATTCGACCGGCTTTACGGTGTCCGAGGGCGGCTTCATGTTGCCCCAGAAGGCCGGGTTATCGACATTTTCCTTGGTGATCGCAGCGCCGGGGATCTTGATGTTCGGCCCCCAGGCTTCCTTGGTCACGGTCGACTTCAGGCCGAGCACGTCGTATTCGCCGGGCTTGATCTCCTGCTTGTTGACCACCTTGTCCATGAACATGGCGACGGCAGCGGCCTGGGCATAGAGCGGCTGCTCGACTTCGACGTTGAGCCAGCCCTTGCGGATCAGGTCGAGGCCGACCGGAGCGCCGTTCGAGCTCATCAGCATGACGTCGCCTGGTTTCTTGCCGGCCGCCTCGAGCGAGGCGACGGCAGCGACCGAGAGGTGCGCCGCATGGCTGAAGATCAGGTCGATATCAGGGTTGGCGAGAATCTGGTCGTTGACGATGGTCCCGGCCGCATCCGCCGCCCATTGCATGGCCGGCAGCGAGATGATCTTGACGTCCGGGAATGCCTTCATCTTCTCCTCGAAACCCTTCTGGATATCGAGCGTGTAGGGGTCGCCCGGATCGCCGAGCACCTGCAGGATCTTGCCCTTCACCGAGCCGTTCTTCGCGGTCAGGAGTTTTTGCGCCTGATCGGCGGCGACGTAGCCGATCTCGACGGTTCCGGCCACCGAGGTAAAGTCGGACGGGGTCGAAGTGATCTGGCGGTCGAACTCGACGACCGGGATGCCGGCGGCGCGGGCGGCCTCGATCGATGGTTTCAGCGCATTGAAATCGACGGCGGCAAGGATGATCGCCGCCGGCTTCAGCGCGATGACGTCGTTCATCTGCGATTGCTGAGCGTCGGTCTTGTTGTCGGCGTTCAGCGTCTTCATCTCGTAGCCGACCTGCTTCAGGAACAATTCCAGCGCGCTCACCGAGCCGGTCTGGAACTCATCGAGCAATGTCGGCACCATATAATAGACGGTGCCCTTGGACTGGGCGAATGCCGGCGTGAGCGTGGCAAAGGCCAGTGCCAGGATACCGAAGACGGAAAGAAGTATTTTCTTCATGTCGTTCGCTCCTCTTGCGCCGGACCCCTCATTTGTCCCTCAGCTCGCCGGTCCGGCACCGGCGAGCGTCTCTCCGGTGATCATGTTGATCACCGCGTCGGGACTTGTTTTGCTGCGTGCGACGTCGCCCGCCACGACGCCTTGCCGGATCACCACGATCCGGTCGGCGACCTGGAAGGCCTGTTGCATGATATGGGTGATGATGACGACGCCGATGCCCTGGCTCGCCACCTGGCGGATCATGTCGAGGCCGCGCCGCGTCTGCTCGACGCCAAGGGCTGCGAACGGCTCGTCGAGAAGCACCAGCTTGCCGCCAAAATGCACGAACCGGTTGAGTTCGATGGCCTGCCGCTGACCGCCCGAGAGGTGCTCGACATTGGTTCTGAGTGATGGGATGCGCGTGCCGGCGCTGGCCAGCGCCTTTTCGACGACCTGCTCCATGGCGGGTTCGTCGAGCACCGGAATGCCGAGAACCTTCCTGGTGATCTCGCGGCCCATGAAGAAATTGGCGACCACGTCGACATTGGTGCAAAGCGACAGGTCCTGGTAGACGGTCTCGATCCCCGCGGCCTTGGCCTCGGCGGGGGATTTGGCGAGGAATTCCTTGCCTTCGAACAGCATCCGGCCGGAGGTCGGCTCGAGGCCGCCGGCGATGATCTTGACCAGCGTCGATTTGCCGGCGCCGTTGTCGCCGAGAAGCGCCACCACTTCGCCCTTGCCGATCGAGAAGCTGATGCCTTTCAGCGCTTCGATCGCGCCATAGTTCTTGGTGACGTTGTCGAGCACCAGCAGCGGTTCGCTCATGCGGCGATCCCCTTATTATGCAGGAGGTCTCGCCCGCGCTCGCGCTCGGCGGTGAAGATCTGGCCAAAGCGCGGCGAAAGCACCCCTGAGACGGCAAGTGCGGCGGCGCCGCGCAACACCGCATGCTGGCCGCCGCGCGCGACGCTGACGCGAGGCGTTTTGCTGGCGCTTCGCGCCGAGACCGAGTTGGGCAGGTTCACAGCCGCGCCGGCCAGCCTTTCGAGCAGATCGGTGGAGGCCAGCCCGCCGAGGATGATGGTTTCGGGGTCGAACAGGTTTTCGATGATGGTGACGGCGTTGCGGAAGATCGGCGCGATTTCGCTGACCCAGTCGGCGTCGGCGATGTTGCGGCGGCGCAGCGCCTCGAGCGAGAGATACCGTTCGAGACAGCCGCGATTTCCGCAGGGGCAGGGTTCGCCGCCCGGCACCGCGGGGATGTGCCCGATCTCGCCGGCATTCCCCCAGGCGCCGCGTAGTGCGGCACCGTCATGCACCATGACGCCGCCGAGGCCGACGCCGAAATAGAGATAGTAATATTCGGAATATGCCGTCCCAAGGCCGTAGAGGCGCTCGCCGATGGCCGCGGCCGCCATGTCGGTTTCGAAAAAGGCGGGCAGCCCGGTCGATGCGGCCAGCCGCTCGCGCAGCGCCACGTCCTTCCAGCCGGTCATGGTGGTCGGCCCGACAAAGCTCATGGACTCCACGCCGAACGGGCCGGGCAAGGCCATGCCGATGCCGAGAACGCGGCCTCCGGGCCGCAACGCGGTCAGTTCGAGCACCATGGCGCCGATCAGCTCGAAGGCGTGGTTGGGCGTTGCATTGGAGGCTTGGCGGTAGGTGCTCTCGATCACGTCGCCGCTGAGGTTGATCAGGGCGGCGTTGATGCCCAGCGGGGTGACGTGGATGCCGACGGCATAGCCGCCTTCCGGATTGATCCGCAGCGTGGCCGGAGGCAAACCGCGCCCCTTGGGCTCTTCGCGCAGCGACAGCACGTAACCGTGCTCTTCCAACTCGCGAACGATGGTCGACACGGTCTGCACGGTGAGCCCGACCCGCCTGGCAATGTCGCCGCGGGCGATCGGCCCGTGAAGGCGGATGGATTCGAGCACGATGCGCCGATTATACGGCCGCCCGAACTCCTGATTGGTTCCCCGCAGTGCCATGCCTTGCGCCCTCGAGAGAGGCCAGACTGGCACCGAAGATTTATTCAGTCAAATGGAATTCAAAAATAATTGAGAGCCGTGCGGAGCGAACCTAGCTGATGGCCGCTCACGACATGGTCAGTAGCGGATGGCACGTCGCTCCAGCAGCACCACGATTGAGAACATCGCGATTGACAAGGACGACGACAGCACGATCGCCGCATAGAGCCGGTCCGACTGAGAGTTGAAGGTCGCTTGGATGATGAGCGCGCCGAGACCTTTGTCCGACCCGATCCACTCGCCGACAATGGCGCCGATCACCGCCGTCGCCGAAGCGATTCTCAGCGAGGAGAACAACATCGGCAATGCTCTTGGCAGGCGCAGACTCCAGAATATTTCCCACCGCGTAGCCGATAGCACGCGGAACAGTTCGTGCTCGTTGTCGCTGGCCGAGTCCAGCCCCCGAATCATGTTGACCAGTGTCGGGAAGAAGCAGATCACCGCCGCGATCACGATCTTCGGCGTCATGCCGAGCCCGAAGATCAGGATGATGATCGGCGACAGCGCCAGGATGGGAATGGTGTTGAAGAACAGCACGATCGGAAAATACGCGGCCTGCAGGATGCGGCTGTGCACGAACAGCACCGCCAGCAGCACACCGGCGAGATTGCCGATGAAAAATCCTGCCAGCGCCTCGATCAGCGTCGGCCAGAGGTTGCTGAGCAGCAAAGCAAGACTCCTCTGGAACACGCCTGATATGGCCGTCGGCGTCGGCACGATATAGGCCGGCACGCCGAGCCATGGCAGCACGAACTGCCAGGCGATCAGGATCGAGGCCGCGCCAAAAACGGGCAGAGCGACGGCCAGCGCCGATGGCAAGGGCGCCTGCCTCATGAGGCCTGCTCCAGCGCGCCGCGCAGTTCGGCCATCACGGCAACGATCGCCGGATCCTCGCGCGAACAGCGGTTGCCCTCCTGCTTGAACGGCCGCATATCGAGGTCCCTGGCCAGGCGGCCCGGATTGGCGGCGAGAACGATGACCCGTTCTCCGAGATAGACGGCTTCGGCGATCGAATGAGTAACGAAAAGGATGGTCGCGCCGGTGCGCCGCCACAACGACAGAAGCTCGTCGTTGAGACGGTCGCGGGTGATCTCGTCCAGCGCGCCGAAAGGCTCGTCCATCAAAAGCAGCCTGGGTTGCCCAAGCAGTGCCCGGGCTATCGCCACGCGCTGGCGCTGGCCGCCGGACAATTGGTGCGGCAGACGCTCGCCGAACCCGGCAAGCCCCATCAGATCAAGCAGTTCGTCGGTTCGGTCGTCTATTGTCCGGGTAAGCCGGCCTTGTCCGACATCGAGCGGCAGGTGCACGTTGTCGCGCACGGTGCGCCAGGGCAGCAGGGTCGAGTCCTGGAAGACGAAACCGACGTCGCGCCGCGAACGGACCGCATGCGGTGTGTCGCCAAGCACGCTGATCGAGCCGCTGAGCGGATCGAGCAGGTCCGCAACCACACGGAGCAGGGTCGACTTGCCGCATCCCGAAGGTCCAAGGATCGACAGGAAGGAGCCGGCCGCGACCGACAAGTCGAGACCGGTGAGCACTTTCACCGCCGGCTGCCGGCCGCCATAGCCGACATCCAGGCCGCGGGCCTCGATCGCGTTCGCCATCAAGCGGCGGGCGCGTCGAGCTTGGGTCGGTCGGCGGCCGACAATTCGAGTATTTTGGTGGTGTAGACGTCGGCTGCCGCGGGCCGGCCGTTCGGGTATTGGCCGACCTTGTCCAGCAGCGCCAGCTGCTCCTCGATCGAGGCGGGATCGAAGGTTCCCCATCCGTCCTTGGCGGTTGCACCGTCGAAGGAGAGTTTCAGCACCAGATTGATCGTCTTCTGCTCCCACCCAAGGTCCATCTCCGGATAGGCCTCGACCATCTTCTTGACTGCTTCCTGCGGATTGGCGTGCACCCAGCCCCAGCCCTTGGCGACGGCGCCGATGAATTTCGCCAGCGTTTCCGCATCCTGTTCGATCGCGGTGTCGCTAGCGAAATAGACGTCGGCATAGGAGTTCAGCCCGAGATCGCGCACCAGAAGATCGATCCTGTCATCGCCGACGACGCTCAGCGCCTGGGTGTTGGTGATCCATCCGCCAATCGCGTCGACGTCGCCGCGCACCAGCGGCGCCTTGTCGAAGCCGACATTGACGACAGTGACCTCGGACGGATCGATGCCGTTCTTGGCCAGGATCTCATCGATGACGAAGCGCGCCGTCGGCTGGATGCCGATCTTCTTGCCCTTGAGATCGGCCACGCCGCGGATCGGCTTGGCAGGCTTCGAAGTGAAGGCATAAGGACCGGTGCGGAAGCCGCAGGCGATGATCTTCACCGGCACGCCGCTGGCGCGCGCCGCGTAGAGCTGGGGCGTTTCGGAAAACTGGCCGAGTTGCGCGGCCCCCGAAATCACCGGCGGCACCGTCGCTGCATTGGGACCGCCCGGGCTGAATTCCACCTCGAGGCCCACCTCCTTGAAATAACCGTTGGCGACCGCGGCGATGTCGCCGATCTGTCCGTTGGACATCAGCCAGTCGTACTGGATGACGACCTTTCCGGCAGCCCTGGCGCCCGGCGTCAGCACGAGCTGCATTCCGGCCGATGCTGCCGCGACGGCGGCGAAGCCGGCTTTCATGAAGCTGCGGCGGTTCATGTCGTAGTGCCTGTTCCCACTCATTTTTCGCTCCTGTTGCAAGACGTTCTCGTCTCTTCATTGCGCGCCGTTTCCCAGTGGCGCGGCGTCGTCTACGGCTGTTCGTCGTGATAGTCGCCGGGGCCGCCGTCGAGCCAGGCGTATAGTTCCCAAAGCGTGTCATCGGGATCGGTGAAATAGGCGCAGCGCGCATTCCAGACATAATCCTCCGGCGGGCCGTAGAAGGGCACGCCCTTGGCCGCCAGTTCGCCGTGGAGCCGGTCGATCTCGCCGGGCGCGTCAAGCCTGACCGCCACGCAGACCTTGTGCGCCTGGCGCGGCGACCTGAGTTTCGAGATGCCGGCGTGCCGGCTGATATGGTCGATCTCCCAGGCCGCCAGCGTGATCCCCTCGCCATGGAAGTCGGCAAAGCCCTCGGCGCGGCGCCGCAGGCGGAAGCCGAGTTTTTCGACATAGAATTCAACCGTCCGCTCGATATTCTCGACGAGCAGGCAGACGTCCGAAATCGCATGTGCGCCTCCGACCGGCATGGCTACCTCCCTGTGCTGCGCGCGAGGCGCGATGCCGGCAACTTGACGCCGACGCGACCGGCGGCGCCGACGATGTGGGCGCGCATCGCCGCCTCGGCGGCCGCGGGATCGCCGGCGACCAGTGCCTCGTAGATGCGCACATGCTCCCCGACATTGACTTCGACCAAGTCGTGCAGCGGATTGGTGAGGCGCGCGTAGTGGATCGAGCGGCGGATCTGCTCGCAAACGAAGGAAATAAAGGTGTGGATGTAATTGTTGCCGGTCGCCCGCGCGATCTCGCGATGAAACAGCAGGTCGGCGTCGATGCTGCCTTCTTCCCAGCGCTCCTCGCCGCTCATCCGGTCGAGCGCCGCCTTGATTGCGTCGAGGTGCTCCTGCCCGCGCCGTTCGGCGGCGAGCGCGGCTGACTCGGCTTCCAGTATGCAACGCAGCTCGAACAGCCGCTCCATATTCCCGGTCGCTTTCAGCGCCTCGCCGTCGAGCCGGATCGACGCGCGCTGCTCTGGCGCCAGCACGAAGGCTCCGACGCCTTGCCTGGCTTCGATCATGCCATCGGCCCTGAGCTGGGCGATCGCCTCGCGCACCACGTTGCGGCTGACTCCGAATTTTTCCGAGAGCTGCTGCTCGGTCGGCAGCCGCGTGCCCGGATTGAGCTCGCCGGATTCGATCTCGCGGCTGAGGAATGCGGCGACGCGATGCGGCAGCGCCTCCACCGTGCCGATAGCGGCCAGTCTTTGCTTCATGGAAACGTCTCCGTCGATGGCAGAAGGCAGCCGGGATTCATCAACCCCTGAGGGTCGATCGTTGTTTTGAGCGCAGTGATGAGCCGGCGATGGGCAGGCGCCAGGCCGGCCCAGAAAGTGCGATGACGGGTGCGGCCGATACCGTGCTCGGCGCTGATCGAGCCGCCAAGCGCGCCGACGATCTGGTAGAGTCCGGCGGTGATCTCCGCGCCTTCGGCACGAGCTTCAGCCTCGGCGAGCCCGTGCGGTGGCAGGACGTTGAAATGGATATTGCCGTCGCCGGCATGGCCATACGCCTGCGGCAGCCAGCCGGGATGTTCCAGCACCACGAATTGGCGGGCCTGACCGATGAGGGCAGGGATGTCCGATATCCTGACCGCAAGGTCGGTGCGCACATGGTAGCCGCGCTTTGCCTGGCCCTCGACCAAGCCCTCGCGAATGGCCCAGAACGCCCTGGCCTGCGCGATGCTTTCAGCAAGGACGGCGTCGGCCACCAGACCGCTCTCCATGGCCCCGGCCAGGAAATCGGCCAGCATGGAGCGCAGGTCGACCGCAGCACTTGCGGAGAGTTCGATCAGCACGTGGACGGGAGCTTCGACCGGCGAAACGACGTCGGCGTCGATCAAGCGCGCGAGCTCGATGCACTCCGAACCAATGATCTCGAAGGCCGAAATCAGATCGGATGAGGCCCGGCGAGCCTGCCGGAACAGGGTGATGGCCGCTTCGAACGAAGCGAGACCGAGATAGGCGGTCTCGACCCGGATCGGTTTCGGAAACAGCTTGAGCTCGACGCCGGTGATGATGCCGAGCGTTCCTTCGCTGCCGATGAAAAGTTGCTTCAGGTCGTAGCCGCGATTGTCCTTGCGCAGGCCGGAAAAGCCGCTCCACAACTCGCCGTCGGGCAGGACGACTTCGAGGCCGAGGATGAGATCGCGCGCCATGCCATAGCGCAGCACGTTGGTACCGCCGGCATTGCTGGCCGCATTGCCGCCGATCTGGCAGCTTCCCTGCGCGCCGAGCGCCAGCGGAAACAGGCAATTCTGTGCCGCTGCCGCATCCTTGATGTGCTGCAGGATGCAGCCGGCGTCGGCCTGCAGGATGAAATTGTCGGCGTCGACGAGACGGATGCCGTTCAACCGCTCCAGACTGACGACCACCGCGCCACGGGTGTCGAGGTCGATTGCGCCCGCCACCAGTCCTGTGTTCCCGCCCTGTGGGATGATTCCGAGGCCGAGCGTACCGCAGAGCCGCACCACAGCCTGGACTTCGCTGACGCAAGCAGGCTTCAGCACCGCAAGGGCTCCGCCGCGATGGTCCCCGGACCAGTCCCCAAGGTATTTCGCCATGCCGGCAGCGTCGGCGGCCACGCCGCTTTGTCCGACAGCGCCCTCCAGGGCATTCAGAATTTCAGGCGGGATACCATGAACGGTCATTACAAGCCTGTTGAGCTAAGGCATAGGCTTATACATATCATCCTACAACTGCATCGGAGTCAACGCCGTGGGCACAAGCCCTCAAGGGCTGGAGCCGAATGTTTGCTGGGGAGGACAGAGCGAAGGGCGATCGCCGGCGGATGCTTAGGCGAGGTTGCCACTCAATTGCTGGTCCGTCTGAGGAGCAGCCCGGCTCCTAGAGGTACCGCTCGACCTTCTTGCCGACGGTCAGGAACCGCAGCGGGTCGATCGCCTCGCCATTGTGGCGAACCTCGTAGTGCAGGTGCGGGCCGGTCGAGCGGCCGCTGTTGCCGGTCTTGCCGATGATGTCGCCGGCATCGAGCTTCTGGCCGACGGCGACGTCGATTTCGCTGAGATGCCCGTAACGCGTCACAAAACCATTGCCGTGGTCGACCTCGATCATGCGGCCGTAGCCGCCGTTCCAGCCGGCCTTGACGACCACGCCGGCTGCCGTGACCTTGGCCGGCATACCGATCGGCGCCCTGAAATCCATGCCGGAATGCAAGGCGGCCGTGCCGAGGATGGGGTCGGTGCGCACGCCGAACGGGCTGGTGACGCTATGGCCGGGCGCGGGGTTGGCGAGCGGCAGCCGGCGCGCTTCCTTTTTAAGATGATCCAGCGCGTCAAGCGCCTCGTCCAACTCCTTGACCTTGCTGTCAAAGGTCAACGAACTGTCAAGTGGTATCAGCGGGCCGCCGACGTCGCTCTTTTCGAATTCGCTGGTGGGCGGCAGGCCGGCGGCCTCGAGCGCCTGCGAGATCGCGTCGGCGCTCTTATAGGCATTGTCGGCAAGTGTGGCGATGCGGGTGAGTTGCTGGCTCTCGATCGCCTTGAGCGAGTTGTTGATCGAAACGAAGAGCTTGTCTGCCCGGTCGGCCGTGCTCTCGCTCGGCAGCGGATCGGCGCGGGTCGACCACAGCGAGAACGGCCTCGTGTCGTCGACGTCCACAGGGCCGGCAAGCGGGGCAGCAAGGCTGGCGACGGAATAGGCCGTCGGCCGTGCGATGCTGCCGGTCGCATCGGCATGTTCGTCCGGCTTTGCCGTCGGTTCGGGCGGCGTTCCGGCCTCATTTTCGGCTCGTTCGAGGATCGGGCCGAGGCGGCCGTGACGCAGGCTGAGCTGGCTCTGCCGCTCCAGCAACTCGCTGACCTTGGTTTCCATCAGCTGCTGGTCGAGAAGCTGTCGGCTGGTGATGCGGTCGACCTGGCTGCGCAGTGCCGAGATGCGGTCTTCGTAGGCCTGCTGCATGCGCGCCTGCCGCGCCGTCGTGGCGCCGATCAGATCGTCGCGCAGCACCAGATAAGAGGTCGCCAGCAGGTAGCCTATGACGATCGCCGCCAGCGCCGAGCCGCAAAATGCGGCCAGCCACGGACGTATGGTGAAATGCCTTATCTGGTCGCCCCGGGCGATGATGACCGTGTGGGGCTCTCTGCGCCTGCCGAAGACCGCTGACTGACTGGTTACGTTCACGGGACCAAGCTTTCGTTACGATACCAACGACGAGCCTGATTACACATTATTAGGGTTAACAAAGTTTTGCCGGATCGAACGCCCAGGCAAAGGTCTTCGCGCAAAACGCGCATCGAGTTGCAGCGGCGTGCCGCAGCACTCAAAGCGCGCGAACCGCCTCCAGCACCTCTTCGGCATGACCCTTGACGCGGACGTTGCGCCAGATCCTGGCGATGCGTCCGTCCCGGCCGATCAGGAACGTCGCGCGCTCGACGCCCATATAGGTGCGGCCGTAGAGCTTCTTTTCGACCCACAAATGGTAGGCCTCGATCACCTTGCGTTCCTCGTCGGCGACCAGATCGATGCTCAGATCGTATTTCGCCTTGAACCTGTCGTGCTTCCTGACGCTGTCCGGCGACAGGCCGATCACGACAGCGCCGGCCTTTTCGAATTCCGGCTTCGACTGCGAAAAGCCGATCGCCTCGTTGGTGCAGCTTGTGGTGTCGTCCTGTGGGTAGAAATAGAGTACGATGGGTTTTCCCAGCAATGCGGCGAGGCTGAGTGAGCCGCCGCCGTCGCGCGGAAGATCGAATTGCGGCGCAATATCGCCCACGTCGAGGTCAGCCATACCGATGCCCTTGTTTGAGGTTACGCGCCAGGCTGCACCGATATAATGTCGAGCGGGGATTCGTCCACGATCGAATTCGTTTCAACGGAAGATTGCGTGGATCAGGAGCTACCGCAGCACGAGAAGATCAGGTTCAGGCGTGACGAGATCACCGACCTGGGGACCTTTCCGTCCGCATGCCGCGTACCGCCGCTCGGCCAGGCGTCGATCGGTCGCGGCGTTCGTTTGATGGCGCGGCTGTTTGCCGGCCTTGTCGCCCTTGTGCTGCTGGCTGCGGCCGGCGTCTATGCGATCGGCGTGTCAGGCTTCGGCTCGGAGCGGCTTCGTGCGGAGGCCGAAACGGCAATCGAGAGGTTGGCCGGCTTCGATGTCGACGTTGCCGTCGGGCCGGCCCGGCTGACGCTTGACGGGTCGAGTTTCATTGCGCTGCAGGTCAGCGACGTCAGCCTCAAGACCGCCAAGGGCAAGCCGATGGCCGATGCCGGCCAGGTTCGCTTCGGCATCCGGCTGATCCCGCTGCTTTCGGGCGAGGTGCGGCTGACCAGCGCCAGGATTTCCGACGCGCACGTCGTTATGGCGGCAATGCCGTCCGGCGGCGACTGGACGGCCGGGCTGCGCAACCGGGACGGCCTCATCGATCCGGAAAAACTTTCCGCCGCCGTCTTCGCCAACATCAACCGCGCGCTTGATGCGGTGCGCGAGGATTCGATGCGCCAGATCGATCTGCGCAACGTCGAGCTGGCACTGCCCGAGACCGGATCGGTCAAATCGGTCACCATCGCCGACGCCTCCGTGTCGCAGTCGGGACCGGGAAGCATGGAGTTTTCATCCGACGCGGATGTCGACGGCAGGGCGCTCACCATCGCCGCTTCCGCCACCCGCGATCCGGCGACGCGACGCATCACCGCGCTGGACGCCAGCGTCGAGGCGGCGGACCCCGACACTGCGGCGGCAGGTGGCAAATTGGGCGCGATCGCCTTGAAGCTGGCGGGGTCGGAAGGCGTCGGCGACAATGGTTCGCGGCTGACCGCTGCCTTGTCGCTGACTGGATCGGTGCTCGATCTCGGGCCGCGCGGCCTGCTTCCGGCCGACGTCGATCTCGATGCGACGCTCGTCGCCGGCTCGAACAAGATCCAGGTCGACAGTTTGCTGGTGAAGACCGGCCGCTCGACCTTCGATTTCGCCGGTTCGATCGGGCCGAAGCCGGCTACTGGCACAGCCGGCGAGGAGCCATCCTATCGTTACGACCTGACCAGCGACGGTTCGACCCTGGCGCCTTCGGATTCGCCGGAGCCGGCGCTCAGCTTCATTGCCCGTATTGCCGGCGTCTACCAGCCGACGAGCCAAAAGCTGATCGCCGAGCAGATCGGCGTCCGGTCCGGGCCGGCCAGCGAAGTGCTGGGCACGGCCTCGGTTTCATTTGTCGCCAACCAGGCGCCGGGCATATCGGTCGCGCTCAACGTTCACGACATGCCGGTCTCGCACGTCAAGCAATTATGGCCATGGTTTTCGGCGCGGAATGCCAGGCTGTGGGTGCTTAAGAACCTGTTCGGCGGCCGCGTCGTCGACGGCAGCCTGCAGTTCCAGGTCGTACCCGGACGGCTCGGCAACGGCGTGCCGCTTTCCGCCGATGAAGTGTTCGGCCGATTCCAGGTTGAAGGATCGCGCTTCGACACGGCCGGCCGCATCCCGCCGATCCGCGATGCCGTCGGCGTCGTCGGCTTCCACGGCAACGACGTCGACGTCGCGCTGTCCTCGGGAAGCGTCTATATGCCGAGCGGCCGTACCGTGGCGGCGAGCAACGGCACGCTCACCGTCAAGGCGGCGAATCATCCGCCGGTGATCGGCGCGCTCGACATCGATGTCGCCGGCGAGGCGCCGGCAATCGCCGAACTGGCATCGTTTGACCCGATCAACGCCATGCGCCATGTCGGCCTGCTGCCGGACGACCTGTCCGGAACGGTGACCGGCCACGTCAAGGCCGATATTCCGCTGCAGTCCGGCGTCGACTCGTCCAAACTCGATTGGCTGGTGGCACTCGACTACAAGGATCTGTCGCTGGGCAAGCCGTTCGAGGGCCAGACGGTCAGCCATGCCGACGGCTCGATCACGGTCGCGCCCGACCGGGCGGTGATCTCGGCCAAGGCGCTGCTCAACGGCATTCCGGCCGAGCTCGACCTGATCGAACCGCTTAGGGATGGCGGCCCGCCGCGCAGTCGTAAAGTAGCGCTGGTGCTCGACGACAAGACGCGCGCCACCGCCATGCCTGGCCTGTCGACGCTGCTTTCCGGAACCATCAAGGTGGCGATCGACAAGAGCGGCGCCGGCAACCAGAACGTGTCGGCCGACCTGACCAATGCCAGGCTGGACATTCCCTGGGCCGGCTGGAGCAAGGGCCCCGGCATTCCCGCCAAGGTCGTCTTCGCCATGGCGAAGACCGGCGACACCACGACGCTGTCCAATTTCGAACTCGACGGCAAGACCTTCTCCATCGACGGCAGCGCCGTGCTGGTCAACGGCGCCTTGTCCTCGGCCCGGTTCAGCAAGGTCACCTTGAACAGGGGCGACGACGTCGCCGTCTCGGTGAAGCGGTCGGGCAAGGCCTATGCGGTCGAGGTCAGCGGCAGCGCGTTGGACGCACGCTCGCTGATCAAGCAATTCACGTCCGACGTCGACACCGCCACCAAGACCACCGGCGTCGATGCGATCTCGGTCAGCGCCGACGTCAGTTCCCTGACCGGCTTCCACGACGAGGTGCTGTCGAATTTGAAGCTCGACTACAGCGGCGCCGGCTCCAGGGTGAACGGGCTCAAGGTGAGCGCCACGGCAGATTCGGGAGCCGCGATCACCATCAGCAACACGACCGGCGGCGGCTTGCGCACACTCAACATGAAGTCGGCCGACGCCGGCGCCATACTGCGCTTCCTCAACATCTACGAGCATATGGAAGGCGGCTCGATCACGCTGGCGCTCACTGGGGCCGGCGACGGGCCGATGAAAGGCCAGGTCGACGCCAAGAACTTCTTTATCGTCAACGAGCCGAAGCTCGCCTCGATCGTGTCGACGACGCCGGCCGGCGACAGCCGCAGCCTCAATGAGGCGGTCAAGGGCAATCTCGACACGTCGAGGGTGAAGTTCGAGCGCGGTTTTAGCGAAATCGACAAAGGCAGCGGCTATCTGAAGCTGCGCAACGGCGTGCTGCGCGGCTCGCGCATCGGCACCACCTTCCAGGGCACGCTCTATGATCAGAACAACAATATGGACATGACCGGCACGTTCATGCCGGCCTACGGTGTAAACCGCATCTTCGGCGAACTGCCGCTGATCGGCGCGCTGCTCGGCAATGGCCGCGACCGCGGCCTGATCGGCGTCACCTACAGGCTCAGGGGCAATGCCAACAAGCCGACCCTCGACGTCAATCCGCTATCGGTGATCGCGCCCGGCATTTTCAGGTCGATCTTTGAATACCGGTGAGGCGGGTCGGGGTTCGGAATAAAGTCGCTCTGTAGCGATCCTTCGCGCCCCCCTCTGTCCTGCCGACATCAAGGGCTCTGCACAGCATCTCAGACACTCAAACCGGCCGCACCAGAACGTGCTTTTTCTTGCCGAGCGACAGCTTTGCGACGTTTTCCGGGCCGAGATCCTGCAGCGTCACCATCCGGCGGTCGTCGGATACCGGCTGGTCGTTGAGGCGCACGGCGCCGCCCTGGATATGCCGCCGCGCCTCGCCGTTGGACGCTGCCAGCCCGGCGGTGACGAACAGCGACAATATGCCGACGCCGGCTTGGAGATCGGCCCTGCCCACCTCGACGGTCGGCAGTGTTTCGGCGAGCGCCCCTTCCTCGAACGTCTTACGCGCCGTTTCGCTGGCCTTCTCCGCCGCCTCGCGGCCATGCAGCATGGCGGTGATCTCGGTGGCGAGGATCTTCTTGGCTTCGTTGATCTCCGAGCCGCCGAGCCGTTCGAGGCGCGCGACCTCGGCGAGCGGCAAGGTCGTGTAAAGCTTCAGGAACCGGCCGACATCGGCATCCTCGGTGTTGCGCCAATATTGCCAGAACTCGTATGCCGACAGCATCTCCGCATCGAGCCAGACCGCGCCCGATGCCGACTTGCCCATTTTTGCGCCGGACGAGGTAGTAAGCAGCGGCGTCGTCAGCGCGTAAAGCTGCGCGCCTTCCATGCGATGGCCGAGATCGATGCCGTTGACGATGTTGCCCCACTGGTCGGAGCCGCCCATCTGCAGCCGGCAGCCGAGGCGCTTGTAGAGCTCGACGAAGTCGTAGGCTTGCAGGATCATGTAGTTGAATTCCAGGAACGACAGCGACTGCTCGCGCTCCAGCCTGAGCTTGACCGAATCGAAGGTGAGCATGCGGTTGACCGAAAAATGCCGGCCGACATCGCGCAGGAAATTGACGTAGTTGATATCCATCAGCCAGTCGGCATTGTTGATCATGACGGCGTCGTTCGAGCCGCTGCCGAATTTGAGGTACGGAGCGAAGTTGCGGCGGATGCCGGCCAGATTGTTCTCGATGTCCTGCGGCGTCAAAAGCTTGCGCGCCTCGTCCTTGAACGACGGATCGCCGATCATCGAGGTGCCGCCGCCCATCAACGCGATCGGCCGGTGGCCGGTCTGCTGCAGCCAGTAAAGCATCATAATCTGGATCAGCGACCCGGCATGCAGGCTCTTCGCGGTGGCATCGAAGCCGATATAGGCGCTCACCGTTTCCGTGGCGAAAAGCTGGTCGAGGGCGGCATCGTCCGAGGTCTGGTGGATGAAACCGCGCTCGCTCATTGTGCGCAGGAAATCGGATTTGAAGGCGGACATCGTTTCTTTCCCGGAAGCGCCCGGCCGCGGCGGCTCGGGATGTGCATGAAGGCGGGCGTTTAGCATCCAAGCGCGATCAGCAAAAGTGGAATCCGGTTTTGCGTCCGATCGCGCTTCGGATGGGTTTGCGCGATCAGCAAAAGTGGAATCCGGTTTTGCGTTCCCGCGGATGACATTCCCTATGCTTGCGTCCTCGTTTCGGCTGGCGTAATGAGGCGCCGCGCCAGCGGGGCTCTTCCGCTGGACCGCGCGGCATCGATCGAATGCCATATCCTGTGACAGAGTCGAGATGCCGGAGATATCCATCGTCATTCCTTGCCGGAACGAGGCGGCGAACCTGCCGCTTCTGCTCGACGAGATCGGCGCTGCCATGGCCGGGCGCGACTTCGAGGTGATCGTCGTCGATGACGGCTCGACCGACGACACGCCTTCGGTGCTCGCCGCCCAGGCGGCACTTCGCGCGTTTCCGCTGCGCCACCTCAGGCATGAAAAATCTGCCGGCCAGTCGCTCTCGGTGCGCTCCGGCGCCTGGGCAGCGCGCGGCGATATCGTCGCCACCATCGACGGCGACGGCCAGAACGATCCCGGCTACATCCCAATGTTGATCGATGCGCTGCGGCAGGCTGGTCCCGACGTCGGGGCCGCGCAGGGACAGCGGCTGAAGCGCCGCGACAGCAAGATCAAGCAGCTGGCGTCGCGTTTCGCCAACGGGCTGAGAAAGGCCATCCTGCACGACGAGACGCGGGACACGGGCTGCGGCCTCAAGGCGATCCACACCGACATCTTGAGGAAATTGCCGTTCTTCGACGGCACCCACCGCTTTGTTCCGGCGCTGGTCATCCAGGAGGGCTACCGCGTCGTTCATTGCGACGTCGTCGACCGCTCCCGCCGTCACGGCAAATCGAACTACGGCATCTTCGATCGCGGCCTGCAGGGCGTGCTCGATCTTGCCGGTGTCTGGTGGCTGCGCCGCAGGCGCCGCAGAATGCCCAAAGTAGAGGAAATCACGCATGGGTAACGTGCTTCAGGAATTGGCGACCTGGCTTCACGATGTTTTCGTCAAGCAATTCGATGCCTGGGTACTGCTCGGCTTCGTCGCCCAGTTCTTTTTCACCATGCGGTTTCTGGTGCAGTGGGTGGCGTCGGAAAAGGCCAAGCGCAGTGTCGTGCCGATCGCCTTCTGGTTCTTTTCGCTGTTCGGCGGCGGCCTGCTGCTGGTCTATGCCATCCAGCGTCAGGATCCGGTGTTCATCGCTGGCCAGGCCATGGGCCTGTTGATCTATATCCGCAATCTCTGGCTGATCGCCAACGAGCGCAAGGCGGCGATGACGAAGGTCGATTGAGCCCGCTTCCGGCCCTAAACCGGTCGAGCAAGCAATCCAGATTACTTGCTGTCCAGCCCGCCGTAGGATCTTACCAGCCGGACCATGTCGGCCGAACTGGCAGCCTCGCTCTCGAGCCCCTCGGCGACACCGATGCGGTCGGCGGCCGGCCGGTTCTGGCTGACCTTCCATTTGCCGCTGATTTCAGTGATTTCGATTTCCAGGCCGACAATGCCCTTGATCTGCGACTGGATGAAGGGTGCTGGCGCGTCGGTCACCGCCCACGGCGTCGCGCGATTGCCCTCCTGCGACATTGTCAGATCGGAAATCTGCTCAGCCAGCCAATCCTGGTCCTCGACCACCGTAACGATGCCGCGCACCTGGACGATGGCGTAGTTCCAGGTCGGTACCACCTTGCCGGTTTCGCGCTTGGTCTCGTACCAGGACGGCGTCACATAGGCGTCCGCGCCCTGGAAGACGACCAGCACGGGCGACAGGGGATTGTCGGCCAAAAGCCGCCATTGCGGATTGGCCCTGGCTAGATGGGCGCGTAGCCTGCCGTTCGGCGGCACTTCCTCGTTGAGCAGGGAGGGGGCGTCGAGCAGGAAGGGAATTGCGTTGGCGACCGGCCCCTCGGCACCATTCGAGACCAGCAGGCCAAGCGGATGCGCCCGGATCAGCCCGTGCAGGACGTCCTGCCGGGTTTCCTGGAAATGAGGCGGCTGGTACATCGTCGTTCCCGATTATCTCAGCCGCTTCGGCCGTGGGTCGGACAGTTCCCCGGCCAGCCGGCGATCGAGATAGTCCGCGCATTCCTCGATCAGAAGCTCGGCATGGTTGGCAAAGAAATGGTTGGCGCCGGGCAAGGTCTTCTGGGTGATGGTGATGCCCTTTTGCGTGTGCAGTTTGTCGACCAGGCCCTGTACGTCCTTGGGCGGCGCGACCTTGTCGGCGTCGCCATGGATGATCAGGCCGGACGACGGGCATGGCGCCAGGAACGAGAAATCATAGGTATTGGGCTGCGGCGCGATCGAGATGAAGCCTTCGATCTCGGGCCGGCGCATCAAGAGCTGCATGCCGATCCACGAGCCGAACGAATAGCCGGCGACCCAGCAGCTCTTGGAATCTGGATGCAGCGACTGCACCCAGTCGAGCGCCGCGGCGGCGTCAGACAACTCGCCGGTGCCGTGGTCGAATTCGCCCTGACTGCGGCCGATACCGCGAAAATTGAAGCGCAGCGTGGTGAAATTGCGCTTCTGGAACATGTAGAAGAGGTCGTAGACGATCTTGTTGTTCATCGTGCCGCCGAACTGGGGGTGCGGGTGCAGGACGATGGCAATCGGCGCGCTCTTTTCCTTCGAGGGCTGATAGCGACCCTCCAGACGGCCGGCCGGACCGGTGAAAATGACCTCAGGCATGAAATACTCCACTTGGCATAAATTGCGCGGCGCCCGGAACAACTCTTCCTCTGGCCCCACTCTTCCCTAGGCCTTGACGCAGGGCGAGCGTCTTTCTAGAAGCTAGTTTAGAATTGTTCAAAACTGGGCGGCCAAAAATTGTGGCTCGGCCACCCGCGCCGCAAGCCGCGTAAATAGGACGTCTTGCCTTGCAATTTCAAGGAAATAACGCGCTATCTTCGCGGAACAGCTTTTGAAGGGACCAGTTGGACGGAAATGGCCGGAGCACGCGCCTATCTCGACTACAACGCCAGCGCGCCGCTGCTTGCCTCGGCGCGCGCGGCGGTGGTCGCTGCGCTCGACGTCGCCGCCAACCCGTCCTCGGTCCATGCCGAGGGCCGCGCCGCGCGGCGGCTGATCGAGGATGCCAGGCGCGTCGTGGCGCGACTGGTCAACGCCAGGGCCGAGCATGTCGTATTCACCTCCGGCGCGACGGAAGCTGCCTCGACGCTGCTGACGCCGGACTGGCGGATGGGGCGCGGTGCCGTCCGCATGAGCCGGCTCTATGTGTCCGAGGCCGATCATCCTTGCCTGCTGAATGGCGGGGGCTTCCCGGGGGCGCAGCTGGCGCGGATCGGCGTCGACGCCGACGGCATCGTCAGGCTCGACGCCTTGGCGGCAGCGCTCGCCGCACATGACAAGGCCGAAGGCTTGCCGCTGGTGGCGATCCACGCCGCCAACAATGAAACCGGCGTGATCCAGCCAGTCGGCCGCATCGCCGAAATCGTCAAGGCGGCGGGCGGCGTCCTGGTTGTCGATGCGGTGCAGGCGGCGGGCCGCATTCCGCTCGATATCTCGGCGGGTTACGGCGACTATTTGATTCTGTCCTCGCACAAGATCGGCGGCCCCAAGGGCGTCGGCGCCATTGTCGCGGCGTCGGACCTGATGATGCCAAAACCGCTGGTCAGCGGCGGCGGCCAGGAAAAGGGCCATCGCGGCGGCACTGAAAACCTGGCGGCGATCGCCGGGTTTGGCGCGGCGGCGCGTGAGGCGCTTGCCGGGTTGGAAACGATCGATGCGGTGCGGCAGCGTCGCGAGGAAATTGAGGCGATCGTGAAAACGCTGGTGCCGGATGCCGAAATCTTCGGGACCAGCGCTGCAAGGCTTGCCAACACCACGTTCTTCGCTATTGCCGGCATCAAGGCCGAGACGGCGCAGATCGCCTTCGACCTGGCCGGCGTGGCGCTGTCGGCCGGATCGGCCTGTTCGTCGGGCAAGGTCGGCCCGAGCCATGTGCTGAAAGCCATGGGTTATGGTGACAGCCTTGGCGCGTTGCGCGTGTCCATCGGCCACGCGACCAGCGCCGAAGATATCGAGCTGTTTCGCGCGGCGCTGGCGACGATCGTCGCGCGGCAAGCCGGTAAGGAAAAGGCAAGCAGGGAACGAGCCGCCTGAGCGCGGCAGACGAAATGTAGGGCCTTGCGGCCTGGTAGAGCCGTGCGTTCGCATTTGGCCGGGTGAATTTCCGGCATGAACGCACTATATGAAACTTACGCCGCCTCGGGTGCCTGATGGGTGCACGTTTGCGGTGCCATAGTTTGAAAACTGCCGGGCCTTGACCCCGGCGTGGATGGAGAACGCTGATGCCTGCTGTGCAGGAGACGATCGATCGAGTTCGAAAGATCGATGTCGACCAGTATAAATACGGATTCCAGACCGAAATCGCGATGGACAAGGCCCCCAAGGGCCTGAGCGAAGACATTATCCGCTTCATTTCGGCGAAGAAGGACGAGCCGTCCTGGATGCTGGAATGGCGCCTGGAAGCCTATCGCCGCTGGCTGACGCTGGATGAGCCGAAATGGGCGCGCGTCCATTATCCCAAAATCGATTTCCAGGATCTCTACTATTACGCCGCGCCCAAGAGCACGCCGGGGCCGACTTCGCTCAGCGAGGTCGATCCCGAACTGCTGAAGGTCTACGAGAAGCTCGGCATTCCGCTCAGGGAACAGGAAATCCTTGCCGGCGTGCAGAAGACCGATGCGTCGGAGCTCGAGGAAGCCAGCGACAACGTCTACAAGTCAGGCCGCGTCGCCGTCGATGCGGTGTTCGATTCCGTCTCCGTCGTCACCACCTTCAAGAAGGAGCTGGCGCAGGCCGGCGTCATCTTTTGCTCGATCTCGGAAGCGATCCGCGAGCATCCGGAGCTGGTGAAGAAATATCTCGGCTCGGTCGTGCCGACCTCCGACAATTTCTACGCGACGCTGAATTCGGCCGTGTTCACCGACGGCTCCTTCGTCTTCGTGCCCAAGGGCGTGCGCTGCCCGATGGAACTGTCGACCTATTTCCGCATGAACGAGAAGAACACCGGCCAGTTCGAGCGCACGCTGATCATCGCCGAGGAGGGTGCTTACGTCTCCTATCTCGAAGGTTGTACGGCGCCGCAGCGCGACGAGAACCAGCTTCACGCCGCGGTGGTCGAGCTGGTCGCGCTCGACGATGCCGAGATCAAATATTCGACGGTGCAGAACTGGTATCCCGGCGACGCCGAAGGCAAGGGCGGCATCTACAATTTCGTCACCAAGCGCGGCGACTGCCGCGGCCATCGCTCGAAGATTTCGTGGACGCAGGTCGAGACCGGCTCGGCCATCACCTGGAAATATCCGAGCTGCATCCTGCGCGGCGACGATTCCAGCGGCGAGTTCTATTCGATCGCGGTGTCGAACGGTTATCAGCAGGTCGACAGCGGCACCAAGATGATCCATCTCGGCAAGAACACGTCGAGCCGCATCATCTCCAAGGGCATTGCCGCCGGCTTTTCGCAGAACACCTATCGCGGCCAAGTTTCGGCGCACCGCAAGGCGACCAACGCCCGCAACTTCACCAATTGCGACTCGCTGCTGATCGGCGACCAGTGCGGCGCACACACCGTGCCCTACATGGAAGCCAAGAATTCGACGGCCCAGTTCGAGCACGAAGCGACGACGTCGAAGATTTCCGAGGACCAGAAATTCTACGTCATGCAGCGCGGCATCCCCGAGGAAGAGGCGATCGCGCTGATCGTCAACGGCTTCGTCAAGGACGTCATCCAGCAGCTGCCGATGGAGTTCGCGGTCGAGGCGCAGAAGCTGATCGGGATATCGCTTGAGGGCTCGGTCGGCTGACCGGAATAGAATTTTCAGGAAAAAGAAGAATGCTTGAAATCAGAAACCTGCATGCCCGCATCGTCGATGACGGCACCGAGATCATCCGCGGCCTGAACCTGACGGTCAGGGCCGGCGAGGTCGCCGCCATCATGGGCCCGAACGGCTCGGGGAAATCGACGCTGTCCTACATCCTCGCCGGGCGCGAGGACTATGAGGTCACCGAGGGCGACATCCTCTATAACGGCCAGTCGATCCTCGACATGGATCCGGCCGAGCGCGCTACCGCCGGCATCTTTCTCGCCTTCCAGTATCCGATGGAGATACCGGGCGTGGCGACGATGGAATTCCTGAAAGTTGCGATGAACGAGCAGCGCAAGGCGCGCGGCCAGGAACCGCTGAAAATCCCGGAATTCCTCAAGCGCGTGAAGGAGGCGGCCGCCTCGCTCAACATGGACATGGCGATGCTGAAGCGGCCGCTCAATGTCGGCTTTTCCGGCGGCGAGAAAAAGCGCGCCGAGATTCTGCAGATGAAGCTGCTGGAGCCAAAGCTCTGCGTGCTCGACGAGACGGATTCCGGTCTCGATATTGATGCGCTGAAGATCGTCGCGGACGGCGTCAACACGCTGCGCTCGCCGGACCGCGCCATCGTCGTCATCACCCACTACCAGCGCCTGCTCCAATACATCGTGCCTGATACCGTGCACGTGCTCTACAGGGGCCAGGTGATCAAGTCGGGCGACAAGTCGCTGGCGCTCGATCTCGAGGCCAATGGCTATGCCGGCGTGATCGGGCAAGCCGCGTGAGATGCCGGAAGGCAGGACGAAACTGATGAATATGCACACGACACCCCAGCGAACATTAGCCGAAACGGCGCTGATCGACGCCTTCGGCGAGCGGCTGTCGCTGCTGCCGGGCGACGGCGCGGTGATGCTGAAGCGCGACGACGCCATCGAGGCGATCAAGAGCGGCCTGCCGACGCGGCGCATCGAATCCTGGCATTATACGGACCTGCGTCGTCTGCTGACTTCGGTGCCGGACTTCGATCCGGCAGCGGTCGCGAAAGCCATTGCGCCGATCGTCGAAGGCTCCAGCGTTTTGCCGGTGCTGAACGGCGTTTCGAGCGCGAAGCTCGCTAGCATCGATGGCGTTGCCGTGCAGCGCCTGTCGGAAAAGCTGACCGACGGCAGCGCAGCACCTGGGCTCGATTCTTATGGCAGCGACGACGCCATCGGCGCGCTCAACACCGCCTTTGTTGCCGACGGCTATTTCGTCGACATCGCCGACGGTGCCCAACTGGATAAGCCGCTCGAATTGCAGAATTTGCAGGCCGGTGGACAGACGCATGTGCGCCTGGACGTCCGCGTCGGCACCGGCGCCAAGGCTGTTATCGTCGAGCGCCAGGCTGGCGAGGGGGCGGCGCTGGTCAGTTCGGTCAGCCAGCTTCTGCTTGACGAGGGCGCCGAAGTGACCTGGCTGATCGTGCAGGAGCAGCCGGATACGGCAACGCACCTTGCCCAGTTCAAGGCGCATCTCGGCAAGAATTCGAAGCTGACGCTGTTCGTCATGAATGCCGGCGGCAAGCTTGTGCGCCAGGAAGTCGTTGTGAAGACGACCGGCGAAGGCGCCGAATTCACCTTGCGCGGCATCAACCTGTTGGCCGGCGACACCCATACCGACGTCACCATGGTGCTCGACCACGCCGTACCGCACACCGCCTCGACGGAAGTGATCCGCAACGTAGTGACCGGCAAGGCGCGCGGCGCCTTCCAGGGCCGCATCAACGTCCATCAATATGCGCAGAAGACCAACGCCAAGATGGCCTGCAATACGCTGCTTCTGTCGGATGACGGCGAGTTCTCGACCAAGCCCGAGCTGGAAATCTTTGCCGACGACGTCGTCTGCGGCCATGGCGCGACCGTCACCGAGATCGACCACAGCCATCTGTTCTACCTGATGGCGCGCGGCATCGACGAGAAGACGGCGCGTGGCCTGCTGGTCAAGGCCTTCGTCGCCGAAGTGATCGAGGAACTGGACGACGAAGCCATCGTCGAGGCGCTGGAGGCGAGGCTCGACAACTGGTTCGTGGCGCACGGGTAGAGCGGCATAGGGCGAGGCCCCCTCATCCGGCCGCTTCGCGGCCACCTTCTCCCCAAGGGGAGAAGAGACAGGCGGCGACGCTGGCGATCTCCTCTCCCCAGCGGGGAGAGGGTGGCCGTAGCGAAGCGGAGGTCGGGTGAGGGAGAGCCACATTGGAAGGTTGATTGCTGTGGACCAGAAAGTCGAAAACATCCCCTATGACGTCGAGGCGATCCGCCGCGACTTCCCGATCCTGTCGCGGCAAGTCTACGGCAAACCTCTCGTTTATCTCGACAATGGCGCCTCGGCGCAGAAGCCGCAGGCGGTGCTCGACGCCATTCAGCACGCCTATTCCCAGGAATACGCCAATGTCCACCGTGGCCTGCATTTCCTGTCGAATGCGGCAACCGACGCGTATGAAAAGGCGCGCGAGACGGTGCGCCGTTTCCTCAACGCGCCTGATACCGACAACATCGTCTTCACCTCGAACACCACGGCGGCGATCAACACCGTCGCCTACGGTTTCGGCATGCCGAACATCGGCGAGGGCGATGAAATCGTCCTGTCGATCATGGAGCATCATTCCAACATCGTGCCCTGGCATTTCATCCGCGAGCGGCAGGGCGCCAAGCTGGTCTGGGTGCCGGTCGACGATCTCGGCGTCTTCCACATCGAGGAGTTCGAGAAGCGGCTGACCGACCGCACCAAGCTCGTCGCCATCACCCACATGTCGAATGCACTCGGCACGGTGACTCCAATCAAGGAGATCGTGCGCATCGCCCATGCGCGCGGCATACCGGTGCTGGTCGACGGCAGCCAGAGCGCCGTGCATATGCCGATCGACGTGCAGGATCTCGACTGCGATTTCTTCGTCTTCACCGGCCACAAGGTCTATGGCCCATCGGGCATCGGCGTGCTCTACGGCAAGAAGGACATTCTGGAGCGCATGCGCCCGTTCATGGGTGGCGGCGAGATGATCGAGGAGGTGACGCAAGACATCGTCACCTACAACGATCCGCCACACCGCTTCGAGGCCGGCACGCCGCCGATCGTGCAGGCGATCGGGCTTGGTGCAGCGCTGGAATATATGGAAAAGATCGGCCGCGAGCGCATCGCCGCGCACGAGGCCGATTTGAAGGACTATGCGCATCAGCGGCTGCGCGCCATCAACTCGCTGCGCATCTTCGGCGATGCCCCCGGCAAGGGCGCTATCATTTCCTTCGAGCTGCAGGGCATCCATGCCCATGACGTGTCGATGGTCATCGACCGGCAGGGAGTGGCGGTCCGCGCCGGCACCCATTGCGCCCAGCCGCTGTTGAAACGCTTCGGCGTAACATCCACATGCAGGGCATCGTTCGGCATGTATAATACCAGGGCCGAAGTCGATGCTTTGGCCGATGCGCTGGAAAAAGCGCGAAAGTTCTTCGGGTGACGATCATGGACGATGCCAGCCACACCGCCGAGACAAATTCGGAAGCGACGACCAATGCGGCGGTTTCCGGATCGACAATCCCCGCCGACGAATTGGCGCGGCTGACCGACGACATCGTCTCGGCGCTGAAAACGGTCTATGACCCGGAAATCCCGGCCGACATCTACGAGCTCGGCCTCGTCTACAAGATCGACATCGAGGACGACCGCTCGGTCAAGATCGACATGACGCTGACCGCGCCGGGCTGCCCGGTGGCTGGCGAAATGCCTGGCTGGGTGGAAAACGCCGTCGGCGCCGTCGAAGGCGTCTCCGGCGTCGAGGTCAACATGACCTTCGACCCACCCTGGTCGCCGGACCGCATGTCGGAAGAGGCGCAGGTGGCGGTTGGGTGGTATTAGCATCCGACCGGACAAAGATCGGCGGACTTGCGCCGGGCAGGAAACTTCACCATTTTAGGTGAGAATCATTCGGCAGGCCTTGAACCTGCAAGGAATGGAGAAAGAAAAAGATGGGACGCTTCGCCGTCATCACCATGACCGAAAAGGCCGCCGACCGGGTTCGCGAGATCGTCGCGACCCGTGAGAATGCACATGGCATTCGCCTGGGCATCAAGAAGGGCGGCTGTGCTGGTATGGAATATACGGTCGATCTGGTGACCGAGCCCAACACCAAGGACGACCATATCGAGCGCGACGGCGCGCATGTCTATGTCGCGCCGGAGGCGGCACTTTTCCTGTTCGGCACCGAGATGGATTTCGAGCAGACGACACTGCGCACCGGCTTCACCTTCCGCAACCCGAACCAGAGCTCGGCCTGCGGCTGCGGTGAATCGGTCGAATTGAAGCCGGCTGATTTGAAGGCACTGGCCGAGGCGCGCGCTTCAGCCTGAGAATTTTCTTTTCTTTAAGTAGGCTTTCGCGAGACCCCCTCATCCGGCCGCTTCGCGGCCACCTTCTCCCCGGAGGGGAGAAGAGGTCGGTCGAGCCAGTCTCTTCTCCCCTCCGGGGAGAAGGTGGCCCAAGGGCCGGATGAGGGGGACTGCCGAAGAACCCTAATCCACCCACATCCCCGTCCTCTTGTGCCAGTCGGCGATTGATTCCTCGGGATAGACGTCGAAGACCTTGTCGCCCTTGCCGATATCGGGCTCGACCCAGTTCGCCTTGTATTTCAGCATCAGATGAACCTTCTCCGGCGGCTTTGGCAGGTCTGTGTCGATCGCCGAGGCGAAGGGGTGCACCAGCTCCGGCCAGGTCGGGTCGTAGAGCCAGAGTGCTGCCCCGCATTTCCTGCAGAAATTCCGCTGGCCTGACGAGATCTCGCGTTGCGGGTGCTCGTCGTCCTCGATCTCAGCCCGGTAGACGCCGAGATGGCGCTTGCCCTCGATTTTCAGCGTCTCGTAATCGGCGCCGAGATTGATGGCAAAACCGCCGCCGCCCTGCTGCTTGCGGCAGATCGAGCAGTAGCACAGCATGAACGGCACCGGCGTGTGGCTCTCCACCTCGAAACGCACGGCATTGCACCGGCAGGATCCCTTGAGCAGAAGCGGCATGAAAAACTCCGACGAAATTGATTCTGAACTTGTCAGGATGGTGCCGGTTGCGGCGATGACAAGGGGAAATCCCGATGACATGATCGCCGCATGGACAACGAGCGCATAGAAGAGCTTTTCGAAGGCCTCGGGCCGGTCAGCATCCGCAAGCTGTTCGGCGGTAAAGGCATCTACTTCGACGGCGTCATCGTCGCCATCGTCATCCGCGGCGAATTGATGCTGAAGGCCGACGCCGAAAGCGCCCCGGATTTCGAAGCGGCCGGTTGCCGGCAATGGACCTATACCGGCTCGCGCCATGGCAAGCTCGTATCGATGCCCTATTGGAGCGTTCCAGAAAGCGCTTTCGACGATCCCGATGAGATGGCGATCTGGGCGCGCCGGGCCTATGAGGCGGGACGGCGCGCCGGCAAGTAGGCTGCGCCGGTCCGCTAGCTGCCGCCGGCAATCCAGGGCGCACTTCACGCCAGTTCGCGCGCCTCGGGCACCAGCGCCAGTGCCTCGGCAAAGCCGGTGCCGCTGAACGCCGCAGCCGTATCGGCGCTCTCGACGACGGCGAGCATCGCCGCGGCGACGCCTTCACGCAGCGCCGCGCGCAGCGTCAAGCCGCGCAGCAGGGCGGCGATCGTCGCGCCCGCCAGCACGTCGCCGGCGCCGGTCACGTCGGCCCGCTTTTGTGGCAGCGGCGGCGAGATCGAAAAAGCGCCGGCTTCGTCGAAACCGAGCACCGGTCCGCCGCCGGCGGTCACCACGCCGCCTTTCAAGCCTGCATGTCTCAGCCCGTCGACGATGCCGCGCCCGTCGGCATCTATGTCCACGCCGGCGAGCACGCCGGCCTCTTGCCGGTTCATGAAGGTCAGCACCAGAAGGTCAAGCACCGGCGTCAGCCGCGCCGCTCTGCTGGACGAGACCGCAAGCGCAAAGACCGGCTTGCCGGCAGCGAGCGCCGCCAGCCGCTCCAACGCGGTCGACGGCAGGTTGGCGTCGCACAGCACCGCGTCGGCGGTGCCGATCGCCTCACGCACCTTGGCGCGGCGGATCTGCTTGGGAAGCGCCAGTTCGTAGAGCACCATGTCGGCAAGGCCGGCGATCAGCCCACCGTCGCTATCGACCAACGCCGTATGGCTCGGCGTCGCGCGATCGAGGAACACCGCCGACAGATCGGCAATGCCGGCCTCGGTGATGGCGCGTAAAACCGTGTCGCCTTGGGCATCGCCGCCGCGCACCGAAAGCAGCGAGGCCGAGACGCCGCGCCGCACCGCACAGCGCAAGGCGTTGAAGACGGCGCCGCCGACATGCTCGCGCATCGTGCCGGGGTTCGACGCGGCCGGCACGAAGGCGCCGACAAGCCGGCCGCGCCGCTCGATATAGGCGCCGCCCACGGCCAGGATCGTCGAGGATTTCATCATGCCGGCAAAATGACCTTTGCTGTTGCCCGGGAGGAGACTAGGTTGCCCTGCGGAAGCCCGCAATCACAGGCGCGATTCGCAACATGGCAGTAACGGCCCCGCATAGGATGCAGGGTATGTCTCCCGCCGAAAGCGCGAAACAAAAATAGAACAAATCGCGATATCGTTTGTTTTTCAGGTGCTTGCCGTCCGTTGACAAACGAGAACAAATAAGGTACATTCTAACAAGGATTACGGGATTGTCCGGCCTTCATTGACGACCACGGGGTGATGTATCATGGCTCAGAATACTTTGCGGCTTGTAGAGGACAAAGCGGTGGACAAATCAAAGGCTCTGGATGCGGCGCTGTCGCAAATCGAGCGTGCCTTCGGCAAGGGCTCGATCATGCGGCTCGGCGCAAACGAGCAGGTCGTCGAGATCGAAACGGTGCCGACCGGCTCGCTTGGCCTCGACATCGCGCTTGGCGTCGGCGGCCTGCCGCGCGGCCGCATCGTCGAGATCTACGGGCCGGAAAGCTCGGGCAAGACGACGCTGGCGCTGCACACGGTGGCCGAAGCCCAGAAGAAGGGCGGCATCTGCGCCTTCGTCGATGCCGAGCACGCGCTCGACCCGGTCTATGCCCGCAAGCTCGGCGTCGATCTCGAAAACCTGTTGATCTCGCAGCCCGATACCGGTGAGCAGGCGCTTGAGATCTGCGACACGCTGGTGCGCTCCGGCGCCATCGACGTGCTGGTCGTCGATTCGGTGGCGGCGCTGACGCCGCGCGCCGAAATCGAAGGCGAGATGGGCGATTCGCTGCCCGGCCTGCAGGCCCGCCTGATGAGTCAGGCACTGCGCAAGCTCACCGCCTCGATCTCGCGCTCCAACACCATGGTCATCTTCATCAACCAGATCCGCATGAAGATCGGCGTCATGTTCGGTTCGCCCGAGACGACGACCGGCGGCAACGCGCTGAAATTCTATGCCTCGGTCCGCCTCGACATTCGCCGCATCGGCTCGGTCAAGGATCGCGACGAGGTCGTCGGCAACCAGACCCGCGTCAAGGTCGTCAAGAACAAGCTGGCGCCGCCCTTTAAGGTGGTCGAGTTCGACATCATGTATGGCGAGGGCGTGTCCAAGACCGGCGAGCTGGTCGACCTCGGCGTCAAGGCCGGCGTGGTCGAAAAGTCGGGCGCCTGGTTCTCCTACAATTCCCAGCGTCTCGGCCAGGGCCGCGAAAACGCAAAACTGTTCCTGCGCGACAATCCCGACACGGCGCGCGAGATCGAGCTGGCGCTGCGGCAGAATGCCGGGCTGATCGCCGAGAAATTCCTTGAGAACGGCGGCTCCGAAAGCAGCGACGACGGTTTCGAGGACGACGCCGGCGCGATGTAGGCTTGGCGAGCGACGCCCCGCGGAGCTTCAGCCAGGTTTCGGTTGATGTTTTGATCTGAGTTTGCTTAATCGATGCGTTTCGAACCGCCGGCCCCGTGCCGGCGGTTTGCGTTTTATGGCGGGGCAGAAGCCATTTCAAAGTGCCGGTGAAGGCCGTGATTTGAGCCCGTTTCGTGTTTCTGGACAGGCTGCGGTGCGACCGCTAAAAGGCCATGTCTATTTTCCGCCGATGGCCGGCGGTTCTCTCGAAAAGGCAGTATTCATGAGTGGCGTCAACGAGATCCGGTCGGCATTTCTCGACTATTTTCGCAAGGAAGGTCACGAGGTCGTCGCGTCGAGCCCGCTGGTGCCGCGCAACGACCCGACGCTGATGTTCACCAACGCCGGCATGGTGCAGTTCAAGAACGTTTTCACCGGTCTGGAGAAGCGGCCCTATTCGCGTGCCACGACCGCCCAGAAGAGTGTTCGCGCCGGGGGCAAGCACAACGACCTTGACAATGTCGGCTACACTGCGCGCCACCTGACCTTCTTCGAGATGCTCGGCAATTTCTCCTTCGGCGACTATTTCAAGGAGCGCGCCATAGAGCTTGCCTGGAACCTGATCACCAGGGAATTCGGGCTGAAGAAGGACAAGCTGCTGGTCACCGTCTATCACACCGACGACGAGGCCGCCGCCTACTGGAAGAAGATCGCCGGCTTTTCCGACGATCGCATTATCCGCATCCCGACCTCTGACAACTTCTGGGCAATGGGCGACACCGGACCTTGCGGGCCGTGCTCGGAGATATTCATCGACCGTGGCGAGCATATCTGGGGTGGCCCTCCCGGCAGCCCTGAGGAGGATGGCGACCGTTTCCTTGAATTCTGGAACCTGGTGTTCATGCAGTATGAACAGGTGACGAAAGACGAGCGCATCGACCTGCCACGTCCGTCGATCGACACAGGCATGGGCTTGGAGCGCATGGCCTCCATCCTGCAAGGGGTTGAAAGCGTCTTCGAAACCGACCTGTTCCGCCACCTGATCGACGCTGCGTCGTCCACGCTTGGCCGCGATCCGGATGCGGACACTGTAGGATCGTTCCGCGTCATTGCCGACCACCTGCGTTCGTCCTGCTTCCTGGTGGCCGATGGCGTGCTGCCGTCCAATGAAGGCCGCGGCTATGTGCTTCGTCGTATCATGCGCCGCGCCATGCGCCATGCGCAGTTGCTCGGCGCCCGCGATCCCCTGATGTGGCGCCTGGTGCCGGCGCTGGTGCGCGAGATGGGCCAAGCCTATCCCGAACTGGTGCGCGGCGAACAGATGATTACCGAGACGCTGAAGCTTGAGGAAACCCGTTTCCGCAAAACGCTGGTGCGCGGCTTGGGCTTGCTTTCGGAGGCGACGGAAAAGCTGGCCGCCGGCGACATGCTGGATGGCGAGACAGCCTTCAAGCTCTACGACACCTATGGCTTTCCGCTCGACCTGACGCAGGACGCGCTGCGCCAGCGCAACATCTCGGTCAATCTTGCCGGCTTCACGGATGCGATGGAGCGGCAGAAGGCGGAGGCGCGCAAAAGCTGGGCTGGTTCCGGCGAGGCAGCGACCGAGACGGTGTGGTTCGCGGTGCGTGAGAAGACCGGCGCCACCGAATTCCTGGGCTACGAGACCGAGCAGGCGGAAGGCCTCATCCAGGAGCTGGTCAGGGACGGCAAGACCGTCGATAGCGCCGGCAAGGGCGACGCTGTTGCTGTGGTTGTCAACCAGACGCCGTTCTATGGCGAGTCCGGTGGACAGATGGGCGATACCGGCGTCATTTCAGGCGAAGGGTTCTCGATCGAGATCTCCGACACCCAGAAAAAGGCCGATGGGCTTTTCGTCCATGTCGGCAAGGTGGTCAGCGGCACGGTCAAGACGGGCGCAACCGTCGAGCTGAAGGTGGACCACGCGCGCCGCTCCAGGCTGCGCGCAAACCATTCCGCGACGCATCTGATCCATGAAGCGCTGCGCGAGGTGCTGGGTACCCATGTGGCGCAGAAGGGCTCACTGGTCGCGCCCGAGCGCCTCCGCTTTGACATTTCACATAACAAGCCAATCTTACCTGACGAGCTCGAAGAGGTCGAGCGCATGGCGAACGAGATCGTCGTTCAGAACAGCCCTGTAACCACGCGCCTGATGTCTGTCGACGACGCCATTGCCGAAGGCGCCATGGCACTGTTTGGCGAGAAGTATGGCGATGAAGTGCGCGTCGTTTCGATGGGCACGGGCCTGCATGGCGCCAAGGCCAACCGGCCCTATTCGGTCGAGCTCTGCGGCGGCACCCATGTCAGGGCGACCGGCGATATCGGTCTGGTGCGCATCGTCTCGGACGGCGCGGTCGCCGCCGGCGTGCGCCGCATCGAGGCGTTGACCGGCGAAGCGGCCAGAAAGCATCTCGACGAACAGGACAAGCGGCTGAAGGCGGCCGCCGCCGCGCTGAAGATTTCGCCGGCCGACGTGCCGGCCCGCGTCGAGGCGCTGCTCGACGAGCGCAAGAAGCTCGAAAAGGAACTGACCGAAGCGCGCAAGAAGCTGGCGCTGGGCGGCGCCGCGGCCGGCGCGCCTGCTGAGAACGAGACCGTCGCCGGTGTCGGCTTCCTCGGTAAGGCGGTCTCCGGCGTCGCGCCGAAGGATCTGAAGCCGCTGGCGGATGCCGGCAAGAAGTCGCTCGTCTCCGGTGTCGTCGTCTTCGTCGGCGCCGGCGAGGACAACAAGGCAAGCGTCGTCGTCGCCGTCACCGATGATCTGACCGGCCGCTTCAGCGCCGTCGATCTGGTGCGCGTCGCGTCCGCGGCCTTGGGCGGGCAGGGCGGCGGCGGCCGCCCCGACATGGCCCAGGCAGGCGGTCCCGACGCCTCCAAGGCCGGCGATGCGATCGCTGCGGTGAAAGCGGCGATCAACGAAGCGGCGTGAACCTGCACCGGGGCGGCCGAAACGGCGCGCCGCCCAGCGGATATCTTTGAGGGCCTGATATGCCGACGCTGACGATGTATCAGGTCGACGCCTTTGCCGAACGGGCCTTCCAGGGCAACCCTGCTGCCGTTCTCGTTCTGGAGAACTGGCTGTCGGACGATGTAATGCAGGCCATCGCCAACGAGAACAATCTGGCCGAAACCGCGTTTGTGCAGCCGAATGGCAAAGGTTGGGATTTGCGCTGGTTCGCGCCGGTGCATGAAGTCGACTTCTGTGGCCATGCCACTATTGCGGCCGCCCACGTGCTGGCTGCGGAACACAATGTTGAGGGCGAAATTGCCTTCGCCACCCGCGTAGGCGAGTTGCGGGTTTCCCGGCGGGAAGGAGCCTATCAGCTCGATCTACCGTGTTTTCCGCCGCAGCCCGTCGGGGATGAGTTGCTGCCGGCGCTGCAACAGATATTTCCTCTGCAGCCGGTTGCGGGCTTCCGCAATTTCGAGAACCTGTTTGTCGAGCTAGCCGACGAGACATCCATACGATCTTTCGTTCCCGATCTGCTCAGGATCGGAGGTTTTCATCCTCTCGGCCTGGTCATTACGGCGCCTGGGCAGGCCCATGATTTCGTTTCGCGTTATTTCGTGCCCGGAGCTGGCATTCCCGAGGACCCGGTGACTGGCTCCATTCATGCGACATTGGTGCCGTACTGGGCTGAAAAGCTCGGCAAGGCGCATCTGTCGGCATTCCAATGCTCGCAACGCGGCGGGCACTTGCTATGCGAGCTGGCCGGAGATCGTGTGCTGATCACAGGTCGTGCGAAGACCTTCATGAAGGCGGAAATCTACCTTCCCGAATGAGCGGCCTGGCTCGGGTTCGTCGCCCCCACGAAGTGGGGGAGAGGTGGCCGCGCAGCCGCCCGAGAGGGGGCCCGGCGCCACCAAAAAACCTTCGAGGGGGGGGGCGGGGTTAGACG
>NZ_JAMYSE010000038.1:0-60997 GCF_040321795.1 Mesorhizobium sp. M0244
CTACGGAAGGGCAACGCGCGCCGAGCCGCCGCGACCAGAAACGCATCGCCGAAGCGGTGCTGCGCATCGAAGTCGATGCCGACCGACCGATCTCGCTTGCCGAACTCGCCGATCAGACCGCCACCAGTCCTTACCATTTCCTGCGCACCTTCCGGCACGTTGCCGGCATGACGCCCTACCAGTTCCTGCTGCGGACCCGGCTGCACAAGGCCGCCGTGCGGTTGCGGACGTCAGATCAGGCGATTTCGGCGATCGCCTTTGCGGCGGGATTCAACGATCTATCGACCTTCAACCGCCGTTTCCGGCGGCTGATGGGCGAGACGCCGGGTACTTATCGCGCCCGCCGGCGACGCTCGTGAAAGGGTGCCACGGCCATATCGTCGCAATTGGTGTATCCTTTTGAATTTGCCGCTAAAAACGACACTGGAAAACTGCCGCGATTGTTGGAGTTTCGGGCCGGCTTCCTATATAAGCACCAAGTGATTCCTGATTAGATTGTGATCCGATTTGACCGACCAAAAGACACCGCGCGGCGCCGACGGCGGCCCCACCGGCATCGAGCCGATATCCATCATCGAGGAGATGCAGCGCTCCTATCTCGATTACGCCATGAGCGTGATCGTCAGCCGTGCGCTGCCGGACGTGCGCGACGGCCTTAAGCCGGTGCATCGCCGCATCCTCTACGCCGCCTATGAGAGCGGCTATCACTGGAACCGCAAATATGTGAAATCGGCACGCCCGGTCGCCGACGTGATGGGTAAATACCATCCGCATGGCGACGCCTCGATTTATGACGCTTTGGTGCGCATGGCGCAGGATTGGTCGCTGCGCGTTCCGCTGATCGACGGGCAAGGCAATTTCGGCTCGATCGACGGCGATCCGCCGGCGGCGATGCGCTACACAGAATCGCGGCTGACCAAGGTCGCGCATGAGTTGCTGGAAGACATCGACAAGGACACCGTCGATTTCCAGGACACTTATGATGCGTCCGGCAGCGAACCGAAAGTCCTGCCGGCGCGCTTCCCGAACCTGCTGGTCAACGGCTCCGGCGGTATCGCCGTCGGCATGGCCACCAACATCCCGCCGCACAATCTGGGCGAGGTCTGCAACGGCGCCATTGCCCTCATCGACAATCCGGCGATCGATCTGCCGGCGCTGATGGAGATCATTCCTGGACCGGATTTCCCGACCGGCGGCATCGTGCTCGGCCGTTCCGGCATCTACAGTGCCTATTCGACCGGCCGCGGTTCGATCGTCATGCGCGGCCGTGTCAATATTGAGCAACGCGGCAACGACCGTGAATCGATCATCATCACCGAGGTTCCCTATCAGGTGAACAAGTCGTCGATGATCGAGAAGATGGCCGAGCTGGTGCGCGACAAGCGCATCGAGGGCATTTCCGACATCCGCGACGAGAGCGACCGCCAGGGCTACCGCGTCGTCATCGAACTGAAGCGCGACGCGGTCGCCGACGTCATCCTCAACCAGCTCTATCGCTTCACCCCGCTGCAGACGTCCTTCGGCGCCAATATGGTGGCGCTGAACGGCGGCAAGCCAGAATTGCTGACGCTGACCGACATGCTGAAGGCGTTCGTCGCCTTCCGTGAGGACGTGATCAGCCGGCGCACGAAATTCCTGCTGCGCAAGGCGCGCGACCGCGCCCATGTGCTGGTCGGCCTTGCCATCGCCGTCGCCAATATCGATGAAGTCATCAAGCTGATCCGCACCGCGCCGGATCCGCAGACGGCGCGCGAGCAGTTGATGGAGCGGCGCTGGCCTTCGGGCGACGTGGAATCGCTGATCCTTTTGATCGACGATCCGCGCCACCGCATCAACGAGGACGGCACCTACAATCTATCCGAGGAGCAGGCCCGCGCCATCCTCGAACTGCGTCTGCAGCGCCTGACCGCGCTCGGCCGCGACGAGATCGCCGACGAGTTGAACACGATCGGCGACGAGATCAAGGATTACCTGGACATCCTGTCGTCCCGCGCCCGCATCCAGCAGATCGTCAAGGACGAGCTCATCGCCGTGCGCGACGAGTTCGGCACGCCGCGCCGCACCGAGCTCGCCGAGGGCGGGGCGGACATGGAAGACGAGGACCTGATCCAGCGCGAAGACATGGTCGTCACCGTCAGCCATTCCGGCTATATCAAGCGCGTGCCGCTGTCGCTCTACCGGGCGCAGCGCCGCGGCGGCAAGGGCCGCTCCGGCATGTCGACCAAGGAAGAGGATTTCGTCACCCGGCTGTTCGTCGCCAACACACACACGCCGGTGCTGTTCTTCTCCTCGCGTGGCATCGTCTACAAGGAAAAGGTCTGGCGCCTGCCGATCGGCAACCCGCAGTCACGCGGCAAGGCGCTGATCAACATGCTGCCGCTCGAACAGGGCGAGCGCATCACCACCATCATGCCGCTGCCTGAGGATGAGACGAGCTGGGGCGAGCTCGACGTGATGTTCGCCACCACGCGCGGCACCGTGCGTCGCAACAAGCTTTCCGACTTCGTCCAGGTCAACCGCAACGGCAAGATCGCCATGAAGCTGGACGAGGAAGGCGACGAGATCCTCGGCGTCGAGACCTGCACCGACAACGATGACGTGCTTTTGACAGCAAGTTCCGGCCAGTGCATTCGCTTTCCGGTCAGCGACGTACGCGTCTTCCAAAGCCGCAATTCGGTCGGTGTGCGCGGCATCGTTATGGCCGATGGCGACCGGGTGATCTCGATGGCGGTGATCGAGCACGTCGATGCGCCGCCGGCCGAGCGCGCCGCCTATCTCAAGCGGGTGGTGGCTGAACGCCGGCTCGCCGCCGACATTGCGGCCAGCGAGGAGGAAGAGATTCAGCTTACCAATGAGGAGGTCGGCGAAGAGGCGGAGCTTTCCGACGAGCGCTACGAATTCCTCAAGGCGCATGAGCAGTTCGTGTTGACGGTGACGGAATATGGCTACGGCAAGCGTTCGTCGTCGTACGATTTCCGTCTGACCGGTCGCGGCGGCAAGGGTATCCGCGCCACCGACGTTTCGAAAACAGCCGAAATCGGCCGTCTGGTGGCGACCTTCCCGGTCGGCAATGACGATCAGATCATGCTGGTTTCGGATGGCGGCACCGTCATTCGCGTCCCGGTCAACGGCATTCGTTTCGCCAGCCGCGCCACCAAAGGCGTTACCATCTTCAATACCGCAGAGGGCGAGAAGGTCGTGTCGGTGGAGCGGATTTCGGAGCCGCAAGCGGACGAAGAGATCGAAGAGAGTGTCGAGGCTGAAGGTGGCGCTGCTACCGATGCGGAAGGTGGGGAGCCTGACAACAACAACGTCGAGTGAGTTGCCACGACAATGCCAGCCCGATAGGTCGGCCCGATAGGTCGGCGTTGTCAACAAACAATCTAGAAGTGGCGATAAGGCTTGCGGCTGCCGAAGCCTTCGAACCGTTTGGTATTGGCCTTGGCGCGGACGCGCTGTGCCTCCTGATGCAACCCGAATACGGTAGCGATCAGCATGGCGACGGTCATTGCGGTGGCAAGCATGTAGATCAGCATGTGCGTGTTCTCCTGCGCCTACCAACGATTAGATGGGTGTTTGGTTTCATCTTCTGCAGCTGTAACTTGGTGAACACTGCGTGAAGCCGTTGTGACCGGCACATTCATCTGTCGTTCACGTCGGCCAAAAGGTTCATGGGGCGGGCCTGCTGATCGGATTTGCCTTTAGGGGAGAGGCTCGCTAGAAGCACCTGCCATGACCGAACGCATCGCCCTTTATGCCGGCTCTTTCGACCCGCTGACCAACGGCCATCTCGACGTGCTGAAAGCGTCGCTGGCCGTGGCGGACACCATCTATGCGGCGATCGGCATCCATCCCGGCAAGAAGCCATTGTTTTCCTTCGAGGAACGGGTTGGCCTGATCGAAACGGCAGCCAAGGCGGAATTCGGCAGCGACGGTGCGCGCATCAAAGTGGTCGCCTTCGACGGTCTGGTCATCGATGCGGCCAGGAAGCATGGCGCCTCGATCATGATCCGCGGCCTGCGCGACGGCACCGATCTCGACTACGAGATGCAGATGGCCGGCATGAATGAGACCATGGCGCCGGAGCTGCAGACGGTTTTCCTGCCAGCCAGTCCCTCGGTGCGCACCATTACCGCCACACTTGTGCGCCAGATAGCTTCGATGGGAGGCGACATCCGCCCCTTCGTGCCGGCGGCGGTGGCTGGCGCGCTCACCGCCAAATTCGCGAAATAAATGCACGTCGCCCAAAAGTGGAACCCGGTTTTGGGTAACGACATGCATGAACGAAGATATTCGGAGAAAGATCCCATGCAGCTGAAAAAGCTTGCCTCGTTGCTTGTCATGCTTGCCGGTCTTGTGACCGCATCCGTGTCGGCCTTTGCTGCCGATTCGGAAAACACCATGATCATAACGCTGAAGGACGGCGACGTGACCATCGCGCTGAGGCCCGATCTTGCGCCGAAACACGTCGCGCAGATCAAAAAGCTGGTGCGCCAGGGCGCCTACGACAACGTCGCCTTCCACCGTGTCATCGACGGCTTCATGGCGCAGACCGGCGACGTCAAGTTCGGCAACATGAAGAGCGGCTTCAATGCCGACGCCGTCGGCACCGGCGGTTCCGATCTTCCCGACCTGCCGGCCGAATTCTCCAGCACCGAGCACTACCAGCGCGGCGTGGTCGGCATGGCCCGTTCCGACGATCCGAATTCCGCCAATTCGCAATTCTTCATCATGTTTGCGCCGGCACCGCCGCTCGATGGCCAGTACACCATCGTCGGCAACGTCGTCAGCGGCATGGAACTGGTGGACCACATCAAGAAAGGCGACGAGGCGCAGAACGGGACGGTGACCGAACCCGATCGCATGATCAAGGTGCGCATCGCCGCGGACGGCAAGTAAACCCAAGTTTCAAAAGGATATTCTGACATGGCCGAGATTAAGGACCGCGAGAACGCGCTCATCATGGACACGACCAAGGGCAAGGTCGTCATCGAACTGTTCCCAGACCTGGCGCCCGGCCATGTCGGCCGTATCAAGGAACTGGCGCGCGAAGGTGCCTATGACGGTGTAGTCTTCCACCGCGTCATCGACGGGTTCATGGCGCAGACCGGCGACGTGAAATTCGGCAATTCCAACAAGCCGTCTTTCGCGCCGTCCCGCGCCGGCACGGGCGGCTCCGACAGGCCCGACTTGAAGGCCGAGTTCTCCAATGCCAACCATGGCCGCGGCACCTGCTCGATGGCGCGCTCGCAGAACCCGAACTCGGCTAATTCGCAGTTCTTCATCTGCTTCGACGATGCCGCCTTCCTTAACCGCCAGTACACTGTATGGGGCCAGGTCATCGAAGGCATGGACAATGTCGACAAGATCAAGCGCGGCGAACCGGTGCAGGATCCCGACAAGATCGTATCGCTCAAGGTCGCGGCCGACGTGAAATGACCAGCCGGGCTGTCGCGGCCATCGCACTTGTGCTCGTCGCGGCGGCCACTCCGGCGCTGGCGACGGAATCGATCGTTTGCAGCGCCGACGGCGGCGCGGCATCGATCGACGTGCTGATGGGACACACAGCCGTCATTGCGGTGGCGCGCGTGTGGCTGGATGCCGGCGGCAAGACATGGACCACGGACGGCCAGCCTGGTTCGACGAAAGTCATCGTCGGACAGGCATTCGAAGACGACGAGCGTATGCTGATCGATCTCACTGATGAGGGCCTCAGCTCGATCGTCGCCAAATTGCGGCTGGTCAAGGCCAGCGAGCAGTCCGGTTCCGCAATGGGCGGTACGCTGAGCATAGACGGTGTCGGCGCCTGGGTGGTGACCTGCCCGGAACCTTGAGGCGGGGATTTCTTGCGCGTCGACCTTTTCGACTTCGATCTGCCGGAGGAGCGCATCGCGCTTCGCCCGGCCGAGCCGCGCGACAGGGCCCGGATGCTGGTGGTCAGGCCGGGTGAGGGGCTCGCGGACCGGACGGTGCGCGACCTGCCGTCCCTGCTCGAGACCGGAGATTTGCTGGTCTTCAACGACACCAAGGTCATTCCGGCGCAGCTGAAAGGCATCAGGCGGCGCGGGGAGGCAGCGGCGCAGGTCGAAGCCACGCTGCATATGCGGACGGCGCCCGACCGCTGGCTCGCCTTCATGCGGCCGGGCAAGCGCGTCGCCGCCGGCGATCGCATCCATTTCGGTCATGATGCCAATTCCTGCTTTCTCGGCCAGCTCGATGCGACCGTGATCGAGAAGGGGGAAGGTGGCGAGGTGCTGCTCGGCTTCGACCTGTCAGGTCCGTTCCTCGATGAGGCGCTGCACGCCGTCGGCCACATTCCGCTGCCGCCCTACATCGCCTCCAAGCGTGACGACGACGAGCGGGACCGCAGCGACTATCAGACCATCTATGCCAGGGAGGAGGGCGCCGTGGCCGCGCCGACGGCGGGTCTGCATTTCACGCCGGAGCTGTTTGCCGCGCTCGACGCCAAGGGTATCGAGCGCCGTTTCGTCACGCTGCATGTCGGCGCCGGCACGTTTTTGCCGGTGAAGGCGAACGACACCGCCGATCACAAGATGCACGCCGAAACCGGTTCGGTCAGCCAGGAAACCGCCGAGGCGCTGAATGCGGCGAAAGCAAGAGGAGGGCGCATTGTCGCCGTCGGCACGACATCGCTGCGCTTGCTAGAGAGCGCGGCTGGCGAGGACGGCAGGCTGGCCGCATGGTCGGGCCCGACCGACATCTTCATCACCCCCGGCTATCGCTTCAAGACCGCCGACATGCTGATGACCAATTTCCATCTACCGCGTTCGACGCTGTTCATGCTGGTTTCGGCCTTCTGCGGTTTGCAGACGATGCGCGCGGCCTATGCGCATGCCATCGAGAACCGCTACAGGTTCTATTCCTATGGAGACGCAAGTCTTCTGTTCAGGGAGGATAACGATGGACGATGACCTGGAAACCTTCGACCGCGAAGCCTTGTTCGCCGAGGTCAGGAAACTGCGCGCCGGCATCCGCCAACACCGCGACGCCACCGGCCATGATCTGTGCTGGCATCATCCCGACCTCTGGTCGCTTTTGCCTGAAAAGACCGAGCCGGCGATTGCCGTGCCGCCCTGGCCGAAATTCATGCGCGGCTGCATCCGCTACCGGCAGTCGCTCGATAAGCAGGCTCCGGACGCGCCGGTGTTCGACAAAGAGTTCGATGGCTAGGGAGTTCGATGGCTAGGGAGTTCAATGACTAACGCATTCACCTTCAAGGTGCTGGCGACCGACGGCAGGGCGCGGCGTGGTGTAATCACCATGCCGCGCGGGGAGATCCGCACGCCCGCCTTCATGCCGGTCGGCACCGGCGGCACGGTGAAGGCCATGTATATGCATCAGGTGCGCGGCGTCGGCTCGGACATCATTCTCGGCAACACCTATCACCTGATGCTGAGACCCGGCGCCGAGCGCGTGGCACGGCTCGGCGGCCTGCATGAATTCGCCCGCTGGCCGTATCCGATCCTGACCGACAGCGGCGGCTTCCAGGTGATGTCGCTGTCGAAGCTGAGGAAACTGACCGAGAACGGCGTGACCTTCCGCTCGCATATCGACGGCGCCGCCTACGAAATGTCGCCGGAGCGTTCGATCGAAATCCAGGGGCTGCTCGATTCCGACATCCAGATGCAGCTCGACGAATGCACTGCGCTGCCGGCCAAGGAGAAGGAGATCGAGCGCGCCATGGAGTTGTCGCTGCGCTGGGCCGAGCGTTGCAAAACGGCATTCGGCGAGCAGCCCGGCAAGGCGATGTTCGGCATCGTGCAAGGCGGCGACGTGCCGGACCTGCGGCTGCGCTCGGCGCAGGCGCTGAAGGCAATGGAGCTGAAGGGCTACGCGATCGGCGGGCTGGCCGTCGGCGAGCCGCAAGCGGTGATGCTGGAGATGCTCGACATCACTTGCCTGGAGCTGCCAGTTGACCGGCCGCGCTACCTGATGGGTGTCGGTACGCCGGACGACATCTTGAAGTCGGTGGCGCGCGGCATCGACATGTTCGATTGCGTGATGCCGACGCGGGCAGGGCGCCATGGCCTTGCCTACACACGGCGCGGCAAGGTCAATCTGCGCAACGCCCGCCATGCCGACGATCCGCGCCCGCTCGATGAGGAAAGCGACTGCCCGGCCGCACGCGACTATTCGCGCGCCTATTTGCACCATCTGGTGCGCTCGCAGGAGGCGCTTGGGGCGATGCTTCTGACCTGGAACAATCTGTCCTACTACCAGCAATTGATGCGCGACATTCGTGAAGCGGTCGAGGCTGGGAGGTTTGCCGAACAAGCTGAGATCATCACCCAACAATGGGCAAACGGTGACCTGCCCGTCCGCTAGGAACGGTCTTGATGGTCAGGCTCGAGGTGGGGAGCAGCACCTGCCATGAACTGTTTTGAAACGTCTGCCCAATAAGCATTGCCGGACTGCATTGGGCGAGGATCAAGAACCTGTTCGTTTCGGGACAAGTTTCAGTTCCCAGCACGACGGTGCGGACGAACGGCATCGCCGAGCCTTCGCCTTCGTCCTCCGTGGCGGTCCAGCGATGGACGGCTGGATCGTTGCTTGCCATTCTGGCGATCGCCATGATCGGGCTGGTCTTGCGCTTGCTGGGCGCGCGTGGCGACCTTTGGCTGGACGAGATCTGGAGCTTTGCGCTGATCGAGCCGCTGACCTCGATCGACCAGATATTCTGGCGCGTCAATCACGACAACAATCATTTCCTCAACTCGGTCTATCTCTATCTCATCGGCCCCGACGCCTCGCCGGGGATCCAGCGGGGCCTGTCGACAGCACTCGGTGTCGCCACGATCGTCGCGGCGGCGGCGACCGCCGCGCCGCGCGGACGACGGGCGATGATCGCCACAAGCCTGTTGTTTGCCGTGAGCTATCCAATGGTCCACTACGGCTCGGAGGCGCGTGGCTATGCCGGACTGGTACTGTTCACGCTGCTTTCGGTGGTTTTTCTGGAGCGCCGGCTCGACAACAAACGGTGGTCTGGCATGGCCTTGGCAGCGGCGATCCTTTTCGGGTTCCTATGCCACCTCACCATGATCGGAATGGTGGCAGTCCTCGCAATCTGGACCGCGTGGCTCGCTTGGCAGCGTACGGCGAAGATTGACCGTGTCGTTGCGGATCTGGCGTCAATCTTCCTGCCGGGCTTGCTTGCCGTGCTGCCGCTGGCTGCCTGCGTGTTTATCGGTGGCAGGCTGTTCGGCTTCAGTGTCGGTGGTGCTTCGCCGTTCTCGATTGCCGCCTTCGCGCAGGGCTATGGCGGGATGATCTGCTCTCTGTCCGGGCTGCCACCCTGGTTCGGCGACTGGCCCTGCATCGTTGCCGCCTGCGGCCTTGTCTGCCTATCCGCTGGTGTCTGGCGCGATCGCCGGGCCAGCCTCTATGCCGTCGGGATTATCGGACTGCCTTTGCTCATGGCGACGGCACATCTGCCCAACCTCGAGTTTCCGCGCTATTTCATCATCAACGGAACATTGCTGCTGCTTTGGGCCGGCGAGATGATTGGCCGCGGCTTGGATGCTCGCGGGACCGCCAGGCTACTTGCGATGGGAGCGCTGGCGCTCATGGTGAGCGGCAATATTTCGTCGCTGCTCCAGTTCTATCAGTATGGACGCGGCTCCTACGCCGCTATGGTCGATGAGATGACCAGGAACAGCGCTGCCGCCTATGCCAGCAACAGTGATTTCCGCACCGCCATGGTCGTCGATTATTTTGCGGCACGGATGGATCGTCGGGCTTTGCTGGTTCCAGACGATAGGATGTGCGCCGAACGGCCGGCGTGGCTGATCCTCGAGGGGGACGTGGACAAACAAGCTGAACATGTCGAACCGACGGCCGCATGCGCTCTGGCGTATGAACGGGCCGATCGGTCGAGACATTGGGGGTTTTCAGGCCTAAGCTGGACGCTCTACCGGCGACAGGATTGAAACAGCTCTGCCTCTCGTCAAGCGCCCCTCAGGTGCTGAGCGACGTGGACGCGCGCAGGCTGCAGCCGGTGATCCGAAAGCTGCCGTCAGGCTGTAGTTCGAGCGTGTAGACCGCCTCGTAGTCCTTGCCGTCCGGGCCGACGATCAGCACCTGCTGGACGATCGAGGTCGGGCTCGTCTCCCGAACCTTGCCGAAGGAGTAGATCTGCGGCTGGCGCACCGGCGGATAGCCGTTGGTCACCATGTTCATGAAGCTATCGACGGTCGGAAAGGTGCGTTTCACATTCGGTGCGGCAAAGCTGTAGGCCGTCGCTCCGTCATTGGCGATGAAGGCCCTCAACTGACCATCGATGACCGTCTGCGCCGCCTTGACTTCGGCGTCGCCAGCAAAGGCCCGGGATGCGAAAATGAGTGGAACGACTGCGAATGCGAAAAACGTACGGCGCATGGCCTGTCTCCGTTATTCCCCGAGAAGTCGCTGTCCGAAGATACATGATACCATACGCTTTGCAGGGGTTCAGGGTTTCAGCCGAGCACAAATATTCGGCGCGGCAGCCTGTGTCCAAACCGAGCATGCATTGTCGAGGCGAGAACCGCCTGAGCGATGGCCGATGCTTGAAAGGCGGGCGGCAGTCTGCCACAAGGGCCGCTCGATTATACCTAGAGCGTGCGATCTTGGGCAGGACCAGGCAATGAAGGCATTTTTCGTGCAGATAAAGTGCGATCTGGGCAAAGCCTATGACGTTGCCAGCGCTTTGGCCGATGCCGAGATCGCTTCGGAAATCTATTCGACAGCCGGAAATTACGATCTGCTCGCCAAATTCTATGTCGACGACGAGGAAGACATCGGCCACTTCGTCAACGAGAGAGTGCAGATTCTCCCCGGCATCAAGGATACGTTCACGGTCGTCACTTTTCGCGCGTTTTGATCTGCATCCGGCATTTGCCCGGACACGAGGCAAAGCCTGACCACGGCCCTATCGGTGCTGCCTTAATTTTAGGCAACCGCGATATACTGATCGCCGGCGCCTGCCAAATCACCGATTGCGCTTGATTTTCTCCAGCGACGCCAGTGAAATGGCGTCACAGGGGAGTATGCGATTGGCAGCGTTCGATGAAATGCTTCCGGAAGTTTCCGGGCTGAGAAAACCATATTCGGCTTACGATCGCTGGCTGAAGGAACAGGACCCGGCCAGGCTTACCGAGAAGATGCAGGACGCCGAACGCGTCTTCCGCAAGACCGGCATCACCTTCGCCGTTTATGGCGAGCAGGAAGCGTCGGAGCGGCTGATCCCCTTCGACATCGTTCCACGCATCATCTCAGGCAATGAATGGCGGCGGCTGACGCAAGGCATCGAGCAGCGCGTCCAGGCGCTGAACGCCTTTCTCGACGACATCTACCATCGCCAGGAGATCTTGCGCGCCGGCCGCGTGCCGAAGGAGTTGATCGCCAAGAACGAGGCGTTCCTGCCCGAGATGATCGGGGTGCGGCCGCCGGCCGGCGTCTATACCCATATCATCGGCGTCGACATCGTGCGCATCAGCGAGAACGAGTTCTACGTGCTGGAGGACAATGCGCGCACGCCGTCCGGCGTCTCCTACATGCTGGAGAACCGCGAGACGATGATGCAGCTCTTTCCCGAGCTGTTCCAGCAGATCAAGGTTCGGCCGGTGGAGAATTATCCGCAGCTCTTGCGCCAGTCGCTGGCGGCGGTGCGGCCGCAAAGCACCAAGGGCGCGCCGACCATTGCCGTGCTGACGCCGGGCAGCTTCAACTCAGCCTATTTCGAACATGCCTTCCTTGCCGACCAGATGGGCGTGCAGCTTGTCGAGGGGCAGGATCTGCGTGTCGTCGACGGCCATGTCGCGATGCGAACGACCGAGGGCTACAAGCAGATCGACGTGCTCTACCGGCGTGTCGACGACTCGTTCCTCGATCCGCTGACCTTCCGTCCGGATTCCGCCCTTGGCGTGCCGGGCATCATGGACGTCTACCGCGCCGGCAATATCACCATCGCCAATGCGCCGGGGACCGGCATAGCTGACGACAAGGCGATTTATTCCTACATGCCCGAGATCGTCGAATTCTACACGGGCCGCAAGGCGATGCTTGGCAACATCCCGACCTGGCGCTGCTCGGAACTGGACAGCTTGAAATATGTGCTCGAGCACATCGACGAACTGGTGATCAAGGAAGTCCACGGATCCGGCGGTTACGGCATGCTGGTCGGGCCGGCGGCGACCAAGAAGGAATGCGAGGAGTTTTCCAAGAAGCTCGCGGCAAAACCATCGAACTACATCGCCCAACCGACGCTGGCGCTGTCGACCTGCCCCATCCTGACGGACAAGGGGCTGGCGCCGCGCCATGTCGATCTGCGCCCCTATGTGCTGGTTTCCGACCGTATCCAGATCGTGCCCGGCGGGCTGACCCGAGTAGCGCTCAAGGAAGGCTCGCTGGTCGTCAATTCCTCGCAAGGCGGCGGCACGAAGGACACGTGGGTGTTGGATGATTAGCGCGAATACCGAGTGGTAAATAGTGAATAGTGAATAGTGAATTAGTGAATAGATAAGGATGACATGTCGTTGATGTTGGTGAAATGCCCTGAAGTGAAGCACGCGGCGCCGTGCCCTACAAAAATCTGGCCATTCACCCTTCACTATTCACCATTCACTATTCACCACAGGACTGCCTAATATGCTTCTCGGCCGCACCGCCAACGGGCTCTACTGGATGAACCGCTATATCGAGCGGGCGGAAAACATGGCACGGTTGGTGGATGCCGGGCTGCGCATGGCGCTGACTCGTACTCAGAACGCTTCGGAGGAGTGGAATTCGGTGCTGCTCAGCGCCGGCTCGGACGCCAGCTTCACTCAGAAATATTCGGACTACACCGCCGCCAAGGTCGCCGACTACCTGCTGCGCGACACCTCGAACCCGTCGAGCACGATGTCGTCGATCGAAACGGCCCGTAACAATGCCCGCATGGTGCGCACCGCATTGACGCGCGAAACCTGGGAAAGCATCAACGAAGCCTGGATGTCGCTGAAGCGGATGCTGGCCAAGCCGATCGACGAGCGCGACCTGCCCAGCGTGCTCGACGCAATCAAACGCGAGACGGCGCTGATCCGCGGCTCGTTCTACGGCACCATGCTGCGCAACGAGATCTTCGATTTCTCGCAGCTCGGCACTTACGTCGAACGCGCCGACAACACCGCGCGCATCCTGGACGTGAAGTACTACGTGCTGTTACCATCGATCTCCTGGGTCGGCTCGACGCTCGACAACTACCAGTGGGAATCGATCCTGCGCTCGGTGTCGGCGCACCGTTCCTACCGCTGGGTCTATGACGCCGATTACAAGCCGAGCAACATCGCCGATTATCTGATCCTCAACGTTCGCATGCCGCGCTCGCTGACCTTTTGCTATCGCTTCCTGACGGAGCATCTCAAATTCCTGGGTGACGACTATGGTGAGCGCCACGCCTGTCATGCGACGGCCGCCAAGACCCATTCCATGCTGACGGCCGGCTCGATCAAGGACATTTTCGACGCTGGCCTGCACGAATTCCTGGCCAATTTCATCCGCGACAACACCAGGCTCGGCGACGAGATCGCGCAGGATTACAGGTTCTATTGAGCATGATCCCAAAAAGCGGAGACCAGTTTTCGGAAAAGCTCCAAGGACGAGAGCGATGCGGCTGAAGATCACTCACCGGACCGAATACCGCTACGATGCGCCGGTGCATTATCTGTTGCAGCGGTTGCGGCTGCTTCCGGTGAACGGGCGCACGCAGACGGTGCTGTCCTGGGCGCTGAGGATCGAAGGCGCGCGCGAGGAAGTGCGCTTCACCGATCATTTCGGCAATGATACCCGGCTGTTGAGCGTGGAGGGCGAGCGCGACTTCATTACCGTCGAAGCTGCCGGCGAAGTGGTGACGCGCGACACCGCCGGCGTCAGCGGACCGCACCAGGGTTTCGCGCCGCTCTGGCTGTTCGGCCAGGAAACGCCGCTGACGACGATCGGCAGCGGTATTCGCGAGCTCGCTGCCTCCGTAGGCAAGGGCACCGACATCGAAAGGCTGCATCGGTTGATGGCGGTGATCGGCGAGCGCGTCGCTTATACGCCGGGCACCACCAACGCGACGACGCCGGCCGAAGAGGCCCTGGCGCTCAAGACCGGCGTTTGCCAGGACCACAGCCACATCTTCGTTGCCGCCGCGCGCGCCATGGATTTTCCGGCCCGCTATATCAGCGGCTATCTGATGATGGATGCAGCGATCGAGCAGGCAGCAAGCCACGCCTGGGCCGAGGCGCATGTCTCGGGCCTCGGCTGGGTCGCCTTCGATGTCGCCAACGGCATTTCTCCCGACGAGCGCTATGTAAAGGTGGCGACCGGCCGCGATTATCGCGACGCTACGCCGGTGTCGGGAATTCGGCTGGGACAGGCGGAAGAACAGCTTGCGGTCACCGTCACCGTGGAGCAGTAATCCCCGGCAAGATTGTTGCCAAAGAGATTCGATGACCTATTGCGTCGGCCTGAAGATCGATCGCGGGCTCGTGTTCATGTCGGACACGCGCACCAATGCCGGCATGGATTCGATCTCGACCTTCAGGAAGATGCATGTCTGGGAGGAGCCGGGCGAGCGCGTCATCGTTTTGATGTCGGCCGGCAATCTGGCGACGACCCAGGCCGTGGTCAGCCTCCTCGATGAACGCACCAAGGCAGTGGCGGAGCGCCACGCCACGCTGCTCGAAACCCCCTCCATGTACCAGACAGTCCGGTTGGTCGGAGACACCGTCAAGGAGGTCATCGCCAGTTCGTCGCCGGCAGGCGAAAAGGCGGATTCCTATTTCAATGCATCCTTCATCCTTGGTGGCCAGATCAAGGGCAGCGCGCCGCGTCTGTTCATGATCTATCCGGAAGGCAATTTCATCGAATCGACCGACGATACGCCGTTCTTCCAGATCGGTGAGACCAAATACGGCAAGCCTATCATCATCCGGGCTTACGAAAAGACGATGAGTTTCGCCGAGACAGTGAAGCTGCTGCTGGTGTCGTTCGACTCGACGCTGAAGTCGAACCTGTCGGTCGGCCTGCCGCTCGACCTGCTGTTCTATGAAAAGGACACCTTCAAGGTCGGCCTCAAAAAGCGAATAACCCAGGACGATCAATATTATCGCACGATCTCGGACAGCTGGTCGAACGCGCTGAAGACCGCCTTTGCCAGCCTGCCTGATTTTCCCGAATGAAAAACCTTCGTTTTTCGTGCTCTTTGATCGCGGCTCGATGAGGCGCTACGGAGGCGAAGATGAATAGCAACGAATTCCGCGAATGGTCGCTGCGAGCGGCTGAATGGGGCGCCGACTACAGAAACAGCCTTCGCGAAAGACCAGTGCGGCCGCTTGTCGAGCCGGGCGAAATCTTCAGAAGCATCGATGTCGCGCCGCCGGAAGACGGCGAAGCGATGCAGGCAATCTTCGCCGATTTCGAGCAAAAGATCCTGCCGGGCATGACGCACTGGCAGCATCCGCGTTTCTTCGCCTATTTTCCGGCCAATGCGGCACCGGTCTCCGTCGTGGCCGAGTATCTGGTTTCCGCGATGGCTGCGCAATGCATGCTCTGGCAGACCTCGCCGGCAGCAACCGAGCTCGAGACGCGCGTCATCGACTGGGCGCGGCAGGCGCTTGGTCTGCCGGAGGGATTTTCCGGCGTCATGCAGGATTCGGCCTCATCGGCAACGCTTGCCGCCGTGCTGACCATGCGCGAGCGCGCGCTCGACTGGCAAGGCAACAAGAGCGGCCTGCAAGGCCAGCCGGTAGTGCGGGTCTATTCTTCCGACCAAGTCCATACTTCCATCGATCGGGCGATCTGGGTGTCAGGCATCGGCGAGGCGAACCTCGTGCGCATTCCGGTCGCCGGACGCCTTCGCGCCATGCAGCCGGCGGCTCTGGAAGCGGGGATCGTCGCCGACCGGGAAGCGGGCATGCTGCCGGCCGGCATTATCGCTTGTGTCGGCGGCACCAGCACCGGCGGCACCGACGACGTCGCGGCTGTTGCCGCGGTGGCGAAGCGGCACGGGCTCTATCTGCATGTCGATGCCGCGTGGGCCGGCTCCGCGATGATCTGCCCCGAGTTCCGGCATTTCTGGGCCGGCGCCGAACATGCGGATTCGATCGTCTTCAATCCGCATAAATGGCTGGGCGCACAGTTCGACTGCTCGATGCAATTCATCCGCCAGCCGGAAGACCTCGTGCGCACGCTGGCGATCAAGCCCGAATTCCTGAAAACACATGGCCGCGACGGGGTCATCAACTACTCCGAATGGTCGGTGCCGCTCGGCCGGAGGTTTCGTGCGCTGAAACTTTGGTTCCTGCTGCGTGCGCATGGCTTGGAAAATCTGCGGACCATGATCCGCAACCATGTCGCCTGGAGCGAAGGTCTCGCCACGCGGCTGGCCCGGGAACCGGATTTCGAGATTGTCACGGAACCGATGCTGGCGCTGTTTTCGTTCCGGCACGTGGTGGCCGAAGGCGGGGATGCGGACGAACACAATCTGCGGCTGGTCAACGCGATCAACGATGACGGTCGCATCTACCTGACGCAGACTCGGGTGGACGGGCAGGTGGCGATTCGCTTTCAGGTCGGGCAGTTCGAAACGACTGCGGCGGATGTCGACACTGCGTTCGAGGTCATCACTGAGATTGCGCGTGGCCTGGGTTGACCGGCCTCATCGAGATTGCGCCGGAGCTCTTCTTTGTAGTCACCTGATTTTCATTAGCCAGCTCATGCCTGTTCATAGCTTTCGTTTTCAGTTATAGACAAGAAAAACGAAAACGCGAGGTTGCTAGATGTATCTGTCGCCGCGTCATTCCGAAATTATCCAGATGGCCAAGGATCATGGCCGCGTACTGGTCGAGGAGCTGGCGACGCATTTCAACGTGACGCCGCAGACGATCCGCAAGGATCTCAACGATCTGTGCGACCAGCGGCTTTTGTCCCGTATTCATGGCGGGGCATTGTTCCCGTCCGGCATCGAGAACATGGAATATGAAGCGCGGCGCAAGATCGCCGCCGAGGAGAAGGAGGCGATCGGCCGTGCGGCCGCCAGGCTGATCCCCGACAACGCGTCCCTGTTCATCAATATCGGGACCACGACGGAGGCGGTCAGCAAGTCGCTGCTCGACCACAGCGGTCTGATGGTCATCACCAATAACATCAATGTTGCCAACAGGATGCGTGTATATCCTTCGATCGAGGTGGTGATCGCCGGTGGCGTCGTGCGCGGTTCCGACGGCGGCGTTGTCGGCGAGGCAGCGGTCGATTTCATCAGGCAGTTCAAGGTCGATTTTGCGGTGATCGGCGCCTCGGCCATCGACCATGACGGCGCACTGCTCGACTTCGATTTTCGCGAGGTGAAGGTGGCTCAGGCGATCATCGCCAACGCCCGGCATGTGATCCTGGTGTCGGACCAGACCAAATTCGAGCGCACCGCGCCCGTCCGCATCGGCCATCTGTCGCAGGTCAACACCTTCATTACCGATCGTTGCGACATCCCGTCGGTGCGCAAGATCTGCCAGGAGGCAGAGGTTCAGCTGATTGAAACGTCGCTGTCCTAGAGGTGCCGTTGCGGCATCTGTCGCCAATCATATTTCGTTTGACATTCGTTATCATTTCGAAATAATTCCGCTACGGTTTCGTAAAACCCAAAAAATGTTGCAATGCGAAATCGGAGGAGGACCCTTTTGAGCGCATCACCGATCCATGACATTTTCGTCATCGGTGGCGGTATCAATGGCTGCGGGATCGCCCGCGACGCCGTTGGGCGTGGCTTTTCGGTCTTCCTTGCCGAGATGAACGACTTGGCCAGCGGGACCTCTTCCGGTTCGACCAAACTGATCCATGGCGGCTTGCGTTATCTCGAATTCTACGAATTCCGCCTGGTGCGCGAAGCGCTGATGGAACGCGAGATCCTGTGGAGGAACGCGCCGCATATCATCTGGCCGATGCGCTTCGTGCTGCCATACGCCAAGGGGCTGCGTCCGGCTTGGCTGATCAGGCTCGGGCTTTTCCTCTACGACCATATTGGGGGGCGCAAATTGCTGCCGCCGACGAAAACGCTGGACATGGCCAAGGATCCGGCCGGCAAGCCGCTGAAGCCGCTGTTTCGAAAAGCGTTCGAATATTCGGACGGTTGGGTCAACGATGCCCGGCTGGTTGTGTTGAACGCCCGTGACGCCACTGAGCGCGGCGCAACCATTCGAACTCGTACAAGGGTCGTTAGCGCACGACGTGAAGGCAATCTCTGGACGGTCAGGCTTGAAAACGTGCGGACCGGCGATACCGAAGAGGTCAAGGCGCGGCTGCTGGTCAATGCCGCCGGCCCGTGGGTCGACCAGGTGCTGTCGGCCACCGTCGGCCTGAACGACGTGCACAATGTCCGCCTCGTGCAAGGCAGCCATATCGTCGTCGGCAAGAAGTTCGACGACCCGCGCGCCTATTTCTTCCAGAACCAGGACGGCCGCATCATTTTCGCCATCCCTTACGAGGACGAGTTCACGCTCATCGGCACCACCGACCGGGACTATCCCGGCGATCCGCACGACGTCAGGATCAGTGACGCAGAGATCGACTATCTCTGCGCTGCGGCAAGCGAATATTTCGCGCAGCCGGTCAAACCGTCAGATATCGTCTGGACCTATTCCGCGGTGCGCCCGCTCTACGACGATGGCGCCTCAAAAGCACAGGAAGCCACCCGTGACTATGTGCTGAAGGCCGACGGAGGTGAGGGCGCCGCCCCGATCGTCAACGCCTTTGGCGGCAAGATCACCACCTACCGCCGATTGTCGGAATCGATGCTCGAGAAGATCGAGGGTTTTCTCGGCAAGCGCGGCAAGCCATGGACGGCAAACGCGCCGCTGCCCGGTGGGGACTTTCCCGTCACCGGCTTCGATGCCGAGGTGGCGAAACTGAAAACGGCATACCCGTTCCTCGATGCGCGGCTGGCCCGTCGGCTGACCCGCCTCTACGGCACCCGCGCAAGGAAGCTGCTGGGCCTCACCAAGTCGAACGCGGATCTTGGCCGCAACTTCGGCGCCGATCTCTACGAGGCCGAGGTGCGCTACCTCGTCGAAAACGAATGGGCGGTGACTGCCGAGGATGTATTGTGGCGCAGGACCAAGCGCGGCCTGCGTCTCAGCCGTGAGCAGGCGGCAGTGCTCGACGAGTTCATGCGCGGAATAAGCCGGCAGCACGTCGCTGCTGCCGAATAGGGACGGCCGACTGATGCAGAAAGCCTGGGAGGAGGCATCATGCTGGAACTGAGAAACGTGACGAAGACGGTGGGTGCGGCGGAACATATCCGCGACCTCTCGCTGACGCTTCAGCACGGCTCGCTCAACGTCCTGCTCGGGCCGACGCTCTCCGGCAAGACCAGCCTGATGCGACTGATGGCGGGCCTCGACGTGCCGACCTCCGGCTCGGTCTGGTTCGATGGCAAAGATGTCACCGGCATGCCGGTGCAAAAGCGCAACGTCGCCATGGTCTACCAGCAATTCATCAACTATCCGGCGATGACCGTCTACGAAAACATCGCCTCGCCGCTGCGGGTGGCCGGCACGGAGCAGGCAAAGATTGACAAGGAGGTGCGCAATGCCGCCGCCCTTCTCAAACTGACGCCCTATCTCGACCGCACGCCGCTCAGCCTGTCCGGCGGCCAGCAGCAGCGCACCGCACTGGCGCGCGCCATCGTCAAGAATGCCAGCCTCGTACTGCTCGACGAGCCGCTCGCCAATCTCGACTACAAGCTGCGCGAGGAGATGCGTGCGGAACTGCCGAAGATCTTCGCGGCGGCCGGCACCATCTTCGTCTATGCCACGACCGAGCCGCACGAAGCCCTGCTGCTCGGCGGCAACACGGCAACGCTTTCAGAAGGCCGTATCACGCAGTTCGGGCCGACCATCGAAGTGTTCCGCAAGCCGGTCGATCTGGTGACGGCGAGAACCTTCGCCGATCCGCCGCTCAACACCATCGTACTTGCCAAGAAGGGCCTGGATTTTCTGCTCGAGGGCGGGGTAAAATTACCGGTGCCGGCCGAGCTCTTCGGCATTGCCGATGCGATCTATACGATCGGCTTCCAGCCGCATCATCTTTCCCTCGATCGGCCCAACGCCGCCGCCGTGCCGGTGCGCGCAAAGGTGACGATCACCGAGATCACGGGATCGGAAAGCTTCATCCATCTCGATTTCGCCGATGCCCGCTGGGTCATGCTGACCCATGGCATTCGCGACTTCGAGCCGGACGAGGAGGTCGAGGTGTTCATCGATCCGCGCCACATCATGGTCTTCGACGAGCACGGCCGTGCCGTGGCCGCGCCGAAGCTGGCGGCTTAGGAGGAAGCGATGGCGCGCATCGACGTCAACCATATCCGCCACTCCTATCTGCAGAACCCGCGCACGGATGCCGATTTCGCGCTGAAGGAAGTGCACCACACTTTTGAGGACGGCGGCGCCTATGCGCTGCTCGGCCCATCCGGCTGCGGCAAGACCACGCTGCTCAACATCATTTCGGGGTTGCTGCATCCATCGCATGGCCAGCTGCTGTTCAACGGCAGGAACGTGACCAATTTGTCGACCCAAGAGCGCAACATCGCCCAGGTGTTCCAGTTCCCGGTGATCTACGACACGATGACGGTCTATGACAATCTGGCATTCCCGCTGCGCAATCGCGGCGTGCCGGAGGCCGACGTCGGCCGCAAGGTGCGCGAGACGCTGGAGATGATCGATCTCGCCTCATGGGCGAAGAAGAAGGCGCGCGGACTGACAGCCGACCAGAAGCAGAAGATCTCGCTCGGGCGCGGGCTGGTGCGCTCTGACGTCAACGCCATCCTGTTCGACGAGCCTTTGACCGTCATCGACCCGCATATGAAATGGGTGCTGCGCTCGCAATTGAAGCAGCTACACCGCCGCTTCGGCTACACCATGGTCTATGTGACGCACGACCAGACCGAGGCTCTCACCTTCGCCGACCGGGTGGTCGTCATGTATGACGGCGAAATCGTGCAGATCGGCACGCCGGCGGAGCTGTTCGAGCGTCCGCGCCATACCTTTGTCGGCTATTTCATCGGCTCGCCCGGCATGAACGTCATGCCGGTGGCGATCGACGGCAAGATGGCGCGGCTGGGCTCGCAGCAGATCGAACTGCCGGGCGTGCCCAAGGCGAGCGGCGGCGCCATCGAGCTCGGCATCCGTCCCGAATATGTGCGCCTAGGCAGCCAGGGCATGGCCGTCCGAATCAGCAAGGTCGAGGACGTCGGCCGCCACAAGGTGGTCCGTGCCAATCTCGAAGGGCGCGAGATCGCCGCCGTCATCGGCGAGGACGAGACAGTTCCGGCCGATCCGAAGGTGCGGTTCGATCCGGCCGGCATCAACATCTATGCCGATTCCTGGCGCGTCGAGATGGGAGCCTGAAGTGGAAAAGACCTGGAACAACAGAGCCTGGTTCCTCGTGCTGCCGGTGCTGCTGCTGGTGGCGTTCTCGGCGGTCATCCCGCTGATGACTGTCGTCAATTATTCGGTGCAGGACACTTTCGGCAACAACGTCTTCTTCTGGGCCGGCACGGAGTGGTTCGAGGAATTGCTTTCCTCCAGCCGCTTCTGGCAAGCAATGGTGCGCAACCTGATCTTCTCCTTCATCATCCTGGCAATCGAAGTGCCGCTCGGCATCTTCATCGCGCTCAACATGCCGAAGAAGGGCTGGGGGGTGCCGGTCTGCCTGGTGCTGATGGCGTTGCCGCTGCTGATCCCCTGGAACGTCGTTGGCACTATCTGGCAGGTGTTCGGGCGCAACGATATCGGCCTGTTCGGCTATTACGTCAATGCGATCGGCATAGACTACAACTATGTGCAGGATCCCTACGACGCCTGGGTCACCGTCATCATTATGGACGTCTGGCATTGGACCAGCCTTGTCGTGCTGCTCTGCTATGCCGGCCTGGTCTCGATCCCGGATGCCTTCTATCAGGCGGCCAAGATCGACGGCGCCTCGCGCTGGGCGGTGTTCCGCTATATCCAACTGCCAAAGATGAACCGGGTGCTGCTGATCGCAGTGCTGTTGCGCTTCATGGATAGCTTCATGATCTACACCGAGCCGTTCGTGGTGACCGGCGGCGGACCCGGCAACTCGACGACGTTCCTGTCCATCGACCTCGTCAAGACGGCGCTTGGTCAGTTCGATCTCGGCCCGGCGGCGGCGATGTCGCTGGTCTACTTCCTCATCGTCCTGTTGTTGTCATGGGTATTCTACACCGTGATGACCAATTACGACGCGGAGCGCTGAGATGAGCCGCGCCGACGAGAGGGCCGACAGAGTGAGCGAGACGACAGCTTCGGAAGGGCTCGCCAGCACGCTGCGGCAGGACGAGATCGCACGGCTGATGCGCCGCCGCGGCGAGGAGTCGCGCTGGTGGTGGATCGTGCCGACGCTCTACATCATCGTTCTGCTTTTGCCGATCTACTGGCTCATCAATATGAGCTTCAAGACCAATGGCGAGATCGTCTCGTCGCTGACGCTCTACCCGCACGCACCAACATTGGCGAATTACCGCACCATCTTCACCGACGCGTCCTGGTATTCGGGCTACATCAACTCGATCACCTATGTGGTTATGAACATGGTGATTTCGGTCGCTGCGGCACTGCCTGCTGCCTATGCCTTTTCGCGCTATCGCTTCCTCGGCGACAAGCATCTGTTCTTCTGGCTGCTGACCAACCGCATGGCGCCGCCGGCGGTGTTCGCGCTGCCGTTCTTCCAGCTTTATTCGGCCTTCGGCCTGATCGACACCCATATCGCCGTGGCTCTGGCGCATTGCCTGTTCAACGTGCCGCTGGCGGTGTGGATCCTCGAAGGCTTCATGTCGGGCGTGCCGAAGGAGATCGACGAGACCGCCTATATCGACGGCTATTCGTTCCCGCGCTTTTTCATAAAGATCTTCATGCCGCTGATTGCGAGCGGCATCGGCGTGGCGTGCTTCTTCTGCTTCATGTTCTCGTGGGTGGAACTCTTAATCGCCCGTACGCTGACGACGACCGATGCCAAGCCGATCGCCGCGACCATGACCCGCACCGTTTCGGCCGCCGGTATGGATTGGGGACTGCTCGCCGCAGCCGGCGTGCTGACGCTGATCCCAGGCGCGCTCGTCATCTGGTTTGTGCGCAACTACATCGCCAAGGGCTTTGCCCTGGGGAGGGTATAATGGAGCAGGTCGACAGGAACCCATGGTTATGGGCCGTGCTGTTTCTCGCCTTGGTCGTCGTGGCCTGGATGGCACTTCAAATCGATTTCGTGGCAATGACGGTAGGCTTCAGCGATCCGGCCAATATCCGCTTATGGGGATTTAACCTCTCGTCCAACCTCGACTTTTCCTGGATAGCCTGGACGTGGCCGACGGCGGCCTTCTTTGGGACCATCTTTCTGCTGCTTTGCGGCATGGCGGCGTGGGAATACGTCTCGCCGGGCGGCAATCCGCGCGTCGGCGTGCTGCGCTTCGAAACGACGCGCGGCGACCGCCTGTTCCTGTCGCTGCTTGGCAGCGCCTTTATCCATCTCGCTTGGCTGGGTCTCGTCGGACCCAATCTGTGGTGGGCTCTCGCTCTCTCCGTGGTCTACGCCATCGGCGTGTTCCGCTACGTATAGAGGGGGAATAGTTGGAGCGGCCGCGTGCCGGCGACCGCTTCAGATCGTACTTTAAACTTTAACAGTGGAGGAAATACATGCGACGGCAATTCTTGACATCAACGACTGCGCTTGTCCTGTTGCTTGGGGCAGGCAATGCCTATGCCGGAATGGACGAGGCAAAGGCCTTCCTCGACAAGGAAATCGGGCCCCTTTCGACGCTTTCGCGCGCCGACCAGGAAGCCGAGATGCAATGGTTCATCGATGCCGCGAAACCTTTCGCCGGCATGGACATCAAGGTGGTTTCCGAAACCATCGCCACGCATCAATATGAATCGCAGGTACTGGCGCCGGCCTTTACAGCCATCACCGGCATCAAGATCACGCATGACGTCATCCAGGAAGGCGACGTCGTCGAGAAGATCCAGACCCAGATGCAGACCGGCCAGAACCTCTATGACGGCTGGGTCAACGATTCCGATCTGATCGGTACGCACTGGCGCTACCAGCAGGTGCGCAACCTGACCGACTGGATGGCGGGCGACGGCAAGGATGTCACCAACCCGAACCTCGACCTGAAGGACTTTATCGGCACGTCGTTCACGACCGCGCCCGACAAGAAGCTCTATCAGCTTCCCGACCAGCAGTTCGCGAACCTCTATTGGTTCCGTTACGATTGGTTCAACGACGAGAAGAACAAGGCCGACTTCAAGGCCAAATACGGCTACGACCTCGGCGTGCCGGTCAACTGGTCGGCCTATGAGGACATTGCCGAGTTCTTCACCGGCCGCGAGATCGACGGCAAGAAGGTCTATGGCCACATGGACTATGGCAAGAAGGACCCGTCGCTCGGCTGGCGGTTCACCGACGCCTGGCTGTCGATGGCCGGCAATGGCGACAAGGGCATTCCGAACGGCCTGCCCGTCGACGAATGGGGCATCAAGGTCGACGAGAATTCGCGTCCGGTTGGTTCCTGCACGGCGCGCGGCGGCGACACCAATGGTCCGGCTTCCGTCTATGCCATCCAGAAGTACCTCGATTGGCTGAAGGCCTATGCACCGGCGGAAGCCCAGGGCATGACCTTCTCCGAATCAGGGCCGGTGCCGGCGCAGGGCGCGGTTGCCCAGCAGATCTTCTGGTATACCGCGTTCACCGCCAGCATGGTCGACGCCAGCGCCAAGGCAGTGCTGAACGACGACGGCACGCCGAAGTGGCGCATGGCGCCGTCGCCGCATGGCGTCTACTGGAAGGACGGAATGAAGCTCGGCTATCAGGACGTCGGTTCCTGGACGCTGATGAAGTCGACGCCGACCGACCGCGCCAAGGCCGCCTGGCTCTACGCGCAGTTCGTCACCTCGAAGACGGTCGACGTGAAGAAGAGCCATGTCGGCCTGACCTTCATCCGCGAGAGCACGATCCACGACAAAAGCTTCACCGAGCGTGCGCCGAAGCTCGGCGGCTTGATTGAGTTCTACCGCTCGCCGGCGCGCGTCCAGTGGTCGCCGACCGGCACCAACGTGCCGGACTATCCGAAGCTGGCGCAGCTCTGGTGGCAGGCGATCGGCGATGCTTCGTCGGGCGCCAAGAGTGCACAGGAAGCGATGGACTCGCTCTGCGGCGAGCAGGAGAAGGTGATGAGCCGCATCGAGAAGTCGGGCGTCCAGGGCGATATCGGCCCGAAGATGGCCGAAGAGCATGACCTCGCCTACTGGAACGCCGACGCGGTCAAGAAGGGCAATCTCGCTCCTCAGCTCAAGATCGAGAACGAGAAGGAAAAGCCGGTCACCATCAACTATGACGAGCTGGTTAAGAGCTGGCAGCAATAGGACTGTTTGATGTGGGCGTCAGCGCCCGCATCGCAACACTCAGGGGAGGCGGCATGTTGCCGTCTCCCCTGTTTGCGTGAACGACCGCGACACGTCACGCGTGGTGAAGCCGTAGCACTTTGAATTTGCGCCGACGGGGAGAGAGAATGACCGGGTACATCCTAGCAATCGACCAGGGGACGACATCGAGCCGGGCGATTCTGTTCGATGACAAGATGAAGGTCGTCGGCAGCGGACAGAAGGAATTCACTCAACATTATCCCGCCTCCGGTTGGGTCGAGCACGATCCCGAGGAGATCTGGTCGAGTGTCGTGGAAACGGTAGAGGCTGCGCTGAAGACAGCCGGCTGCGATGCAGCGGACGTCGGCGCGATCGGCATCACCAACCAGCGCGAAACCGTCGTCATCTGGGACAGGGCGACTGGCAAGCCGATCCACAACGCGATTGTCTGGCAGGACCGCCGCACCGCGCCGCTGTGCCAGAAATTGAAGAAGCAAGGGCTGGAGAAGAAGTTCGCGAAAAAGACCGGCCTGCTGCTCGATCCGTATTTCTCCGGTACCAAGATCGCCTGGATGCTGGACAAGGTAAAGGGTGCCAGAAAACGCGCCGAGAAGGGCGAACTGCTGGCCGGCACCATCGACAGTTTTTTGATCTGGCGCCTGACTGGCGGCAAGGTCCACGCCACGGACGCCACCAATGCCTCGCGCACACTGGTCTACAACATCGAACAAAACGCCTGGGACGACGAACTGCTTACCATCCTCGGCATACCGGCGAAAATGCTGCCGCAGGTGAAGGATTGTGCCGATGATTTTGGAATCACGGACAAAAGCCTGTTTGGCGCGGAGATCAGAATCCTCGGTGTGGCCGGCGACCAGCATGCGGCGGCGATCGGCCAGGCCTGTTTCGAGCCAGGCATGATGAAGTCGACCTACGGCACCGGTTGCTTTGCGCTGCTCAACACCGGCAGCGATCTGGTTCGTTCGAAGAACCGGCTTTTGACCACTATCGCCTACAGGCTGAACGGCAAGACCACCTACGCGCTGGAAGGCTCGATCTTTATCGCGGGCGCCGCCGTGCAATGGCTGCGCGACGGCATCAAGGTGATCGGCAAGGCTGAGCAGAGCGGCAAATTGGCAGCGGAAGCCGATCCGACGCAGAACGTCTATCTGGTGCCGGCTTTCGTCGGGCTCGGCGCGCCGCACTGGGATGCCGGGGCGCGCGGCGCCATCTTCGGGCTGACCCGCAATTCGGGGCCGGCGGAATTTGCCCGCGCGGCACTGGAATCCGTTGCGTTCCAAACGCGCGACCTGCTTGACGCCATGCGCAAGGACTGGAAGGGCGCCTCGGCCAAGACCGTGCTCAGGGTCGATGGCGGCATGGTGGCGTCGAACTGGACCATGCAGCGGCTGGCCGACATTCTCGATGCGCCGGTCGACCGGCCGACAATTCTCGAGACGACTGCGCTTGGTGCGGCATGGCTGGCCGGCTCGAAAGCGGGGGTCTGGCCGAAGGCCGCGGAATTCGCCAGGACTTGGGCGCTCGAGCGCCGGTTCAAGCCGGAGATGGATGCTTCGACACGTTCCGCCAAGCTGGCGGGTTGGCGCGATGCTGTGCGCAGGACGCTAAGCATGCAATAAGCACGTAGCCACCGAATTCCCAACCTTGTTTAATGAGGCTGGGCGGTGGCTGCTCGGATGCGTGGGTCGGCTCGGAGAGCGGGTCAGGCAGGGTGAGGGTCCATGAAACACCCAGATTGGTATCCTGCCTGGCGCCAAGAGGCTATCGAGCAACTGAACGCCAAGAATAGACGCTTGCAAGATGATTTCGGCGTCGGCAGTTGGCCTCGTTATGATTACGACCTCAAGACCGGAAAGCTTCTTTTCTCAGATCAAGGTGTCGTCAAGGTCGTCGCCGAGATCCAGGTTGCAGGCTCAACAAGTGGCAAGGGTGGCAATTGGCTTTGGGCCTGGGGAAATTCAAACCTGCCTAGCGACCTGATCACCGACGCCCAGTTGGTCCGATCCTTCGGGGAGAAGAACGGCGTTGACGAACTAACTCAGGTTTTTGTGACGGATAATGACCTGACCGTGCTCGGTTGGGAACTGACCGCCGTAATGGCTCGAATTTGCAACGCCCAAGGACCTACCGTTCTCCTCGTGGCGAAGGAGGAGGCCTCTATCTGATCATCAAGAGCATCAATTGGGCAAACTGACCCTGAGGTCTGCCTGCCGGCCATTCGAGACGCGATCACAGTGGCGGAGACCTCGAAATTTCGTCGCCCAACACAAACCCGCGCCGTTTCGGGCGCGGGCTTGCAGCTTCTAATCTACGACTCAGTAAGGCGACCGGCATTGCCGGCGCGGACCGTAATTGGGCTGGTACGTGTTGTCAGAGGCACGATAGCTCCGATAACGGTCATAGCACCACTGCACGTGGGCATCGCCGCGATACACGCGATTCTGATTGTTGATGATGGCGCCCGTAATCAGCGCGCCTGTAGCGAAGGCCGCCAGCGGGAACCAGTAATCGCCGTGACGGCGATAGCCGCGACGATATTCGCGATAACCGCGATGGCCACGCCAATACATGTCGTCGTTACGGGCAAAACTGCGCCGGGAGAAATCGCGACGCGAGAAGTCGCGGTTGAAATTCCGGTGCCTCCGCCACGGCTCGTACTGGACAGTCTGGACATTCGAGGTGAGCCCCTGGGCCGGGGGCGCATAGCTGGGCTGAGCGTTGACTGGCACGATCTCCGCGGCAGCGAATGAGATCGAAAGAGTGGTCGCCAGCAGGCCCGACATGATCCTGTTCATAGTCTTCTCCTTGAAACGCGTGTCCCTTATCGCGGGAAACGGGCAGGCTGCGCAAATTGTTCCGCTAAAAATCCCAAGTTGCTGATCCGCAAAGGTTCTCCCGATTTGCTGCTTGCCTTTACCCCCATAGAAGGTGAGCTTCGGCCTTGCGCGGGAGGGAGGCCGTTCCGTCGACGCCGAGGCGCTCCGCAAGGCATGACGACACTGCGGGAAAGCCCGGTTCGCGAGTCGTCTTTTTCCGGTTGACCGGCAGAGGCACTCTCCCTATGTTCCGCGCAATTTCGAGGGCGGCCTTTCTGAGCCCGCGGGAGCGCGTAGCTCAGCCGGTAGAGCAACTGACTTTTAATCAGTAGGTCATGGGTTCGAATCCCATCGCGCTCACCAAAATCCAGATAAGATTCAGCACCTTCTTGCAGGCGGGGAGGTGATCGCGGCCCGGTCGTATTAGCCGCTGGCGCCATCGTCCATCATCGTGCCTGTGAGTGCCTCATAGGCCCTGCTGCACAGCTGAGAACGCGGACAATCCTTCACAACAAGCACTGGCGCCACGGGTAAGAACCGCTGCGGCAAGGATTTGTACACCGAGACGGACAGCGCTTACCTTCCTGCCGAACACGCCGGCCAAGAAAAAGTAGAGACCCTGGGCCATGCAGGCTGCCGTCAGAATGCCCAGAAGCGTGCTGGTCGCTCTTGCGAAGGGCGTTATGTAGCCGTCGGGAAAACCCAGCATGCCGAGATCCGTCGACCATTTCAGCGCCAGCACGGCGCTCAACGCTGCCCAAACGAGGGCCGTCGTACGAGTGAACAGCGTCTGCCTTGGCTTCTCACCTAGATCGGCCATGGAATCACGTCGGAATTGCGTGCCGGGACATGCGCAAGCTCTCGGTCAAATCAGCGAGACATTGCCGCCAGCATGGCGCTCGAGCCGTCCGGCGAGGTCGAGCTCCAGCAGCACCATGAACACTTGGGCGGGATGCAGGCCGGTATGGCGGATGATCTCGTCGACTGCTACCGGCGTCGGGCCAAGCGCCTCGACGACGCGGTCGCGGTCGCCCTCGCGCGGCGGCGGAGTTGCCGAAAAGTCGGGCGGCTCTTCAAGCGGCGAAGTCCTTGGCGCCCACGCGCCGACCAGCGGCGCGCTCGCGCCGGTGATATCGGCGGCCTCGGTGACAAGAGTGGCGCCGTCCTTGCGCAGGCCATTGGCGCCGGCGGCGCGCGGATCGAGCGGCGAACCGGGAACGGCGAAGACCAGCCGGCCCATCTCGCCGGCCAGGCGGGCGCTGATCAGCGAGCCGGAGCGCTGTGCGGCCTCGACCACCACCAACCCCAATGCAGCACCCGCGACAAGCCGGTTGCGGCGCGGGAAATCCTGCGCGCGCGGCTGCCAGCCAAACGGCATTTCGGAGATGATGGCGCCGCCGCGCTCGGCAATCTCGTCGCATAGGCCGGCATTTTCGGGCGGATAGGGCAAATCGAGGCCGCCGGCGAGCACGCCGATTGTGCCGGTCGAAAGGCTGCCCTGGTGCGCGGCCGTATCGATGCCGCGCGCCAGGCCGGAGACAATGCCATAGCCGTCGCGGCCGAGGTCCGCCGCCAGCATTCGCGCCATCTTGATGCCGGCCAGCGAGGCGTTGCGAGCGCCAACGATGGCGACCGCTGGCAAGCGGAAAACCGCACTATTGCCCCTGACCGCGAGCAGCGGCGGCGGATGATCCATGCTTTTCATCAGCGGCGGATAATCCGCCTCGCCGATGCCGACGAAGCGGGCACCGGCCCGCCTGGCTGTCTCCAGCTCCGCCTCGGCCTCGGCAATGGACGGAATGCGGACGATTTTTTTGGCGCCGCCCGAAATCATCAGCTCGGGCAGCATCGCAAGTGCTGCTTCGGCCGAACCAAACCGGTTGATCAGGTCGCGAAAGGAAGCTGGGCCGACATTGGGCGTGCGGATCAGGCGAAGCCAGCTCAGCCGCTGCCGGTCGCTGAGGCGCGGACCGGCGGCGGGCTCGCTCATTCCTTGGCCCCGATCTTGCCCTCGGTGCCGGCAAGCAGCCGCGCAATGTTGGCCCGATGTTTCAGGATGACGATCAGGCTCATCACTGCGAAAAGCCCAGCAATCTGCGGTGTGCTGAGGAAATAGAGGGCGATTGGCACGACGACCGCTGTCGTCAGCGCCGCGAGCGAGGAGTAGCGGAACAGGAAAGCCACTGCGAGCCAGACGACGGCGAAGATCAGCGCCACCTGCCAGGCAAGGCCGATCAGCACGCCGAGATAGGTGGCGACACCCTTGCCGCCCTTGAAGCCGAGCCAGACCGGAAAAAGATGGCCCAGAAACGCGCCGAAACCAGCCCAGAGTCCGAGCTCAGGTGCAAAGCGGCCGGCGATCAGCACGGCCGCGGTGCCCTTCAGCGCATCGAGCAGCAGGGTGGCCGCGGCGAGGCCCTTGTTGCCGGTGCGCAGCACATTGGTGGCGCCGATGTTGCCGGAGCCGATGTTGCGCACGTCGCCGAGGCCTGCGGCACGGGTGATCAGCAGCCCGAAGGGGATCGAGCCGAGCAGATAGCCGAACACCAATGCCAAGACGGGACTGTAAGTCATTGTTCCCCCCGAACTTTCCTTGGCTGAGTGGATTTCAAGGCGCGATCCCTGTTCCGTCCTAGGCCGAAAACACTGTGCGGCCCGCCACCATGGTTTGCAAGACCTTGCCCTGTAGCCGCGCGCCTTCGAAACAGGTGTTTTTCGAGCGCGAGCGGATGCCGCTCTCGCTGACGATCCATGGCTCGTCCAGAGCGACGAGCGCAAGGTCGGCCAATGCTCCCGGTTTCAGCGTGCCGCCGGGCAGGCCGAACAATCTTGCCGGCGCGGTCGACAGCGTCTCGACCAACCTGAGCAGCGTCACGTCGCCATTGTGATAGAGCCGCAATGCCGCGCCCAACAAAGTTTCCAGCCCGATGGCGCCGGCCGCAGCATCGGCGAAGGGCAGGCGCTTGGTGTCGACGTCCTGCGGGTCATGCGAGGAGACGATGATGTCGATGGTACCGTCCTTGACCGCCTCGATCATCGCCAGCCGGTCTTCCTCGGCGCGCAGCGGCGGCGTCAACCGGAAGAAGGTGCGGTACTCGCCGACGTCGTTCTCGTTGAGCGACAGATTGTGGATCGACACGCCGGCGGAGACGTTGGCGCCATCGGCTTTTGCGCGCGCGACCGCGGTTGTCGCCATAGCCGTCGAGAGCTTGGCCGCGGGATAGGCGCCGCCGGTCAGCCGCGCCAGCGCGAGATCGCGCTCCAGGGGGATCGATTCGGCCTCGCGCGGAATGCCGGCAAGGCCAAGCCAGCTTGCGTAAAGGCCCTCGTTCATCACGCCGGCCGAGGCGAGATCGGAATCCTGGGTTTCATGCGCGATGACGCCGCCGAAATCGCGCGCATAGGTCAGCGCGCGGCGCATCACCAGCGCGCTGGCGATCGAATGCCGGCCGTCGGTGAAAGCGACCGCGCCGGCCTCGCGCAGCAAGCCGAACTCGGTCATCTCGCGGCCTTCCAGCCCCTTGGTGATCGCTGCCGCCGGAAAGATGTTGACGATGGCAGTGTCCTTGGCGGTGCGCAGCACAAACTCGACCAGTGCCACATTGTCGATCACCGGGTCGGTATCGGGCATCATGACGATTGAGGTGACGCCGCCGGCCGCCGCAGCAATGCTCGCCGAAGCGATGGTCTCGCGGTGTTCGCCGCCCGGTTCGCCGATGAAGACGCGGGCGTCGATCAGTCCGGGGATGATGACCTTGCCGGTGCAGTCAATGATCGCGGCGCCCTCGGGCGCGCCCTGGTTCAAGGCCGCCTTGCCGGCCGCAACGATTTTGCGGCCCTCAATGATGACGGCGCCGACCTCATCGATGCCGCGCGAGGGATCGACGATGCGGGCTCGGTTGAATACCGTAGTGCTCATGCGCCACGGCCCTCATGGTTTCGACGGGAGTCGAGCAGGGCTTCCATCACCGCCATGCGCACCGCGACGCCCATCTCTACCTGTTCCTGGATGACGCTTTGCGGGCCGTCGGCGATCTCGGAGGCGATCTCGACGCCGCGGTTCATCGGGCCGGGATGCATGACCAGCGCACCGTCCTTGGCCGCTTTCAGCTTCTCGGCGTCGAGGCCGAAATAGCGGAAATATTCGCGCACCGAAGGTACGAAAGCGCCCTCCATGCGTTCGCGCTGCAGGCGCAGCATCATCACCACATCGGCGTCCTTCAGGCCCTCGGCCATCGAGCGGGTAACGATGACGCCCATCTTCTCGATGCCGGCGGGCAAAAGCGTCGAAGGGGCTACGACCCGTACCTGGGCACCAAGCGCATTGAGCAGAATGATATTGGAGCGCGCCACGCGCGAATGCAGGATGTCGCCGCAGATCGCCACGATCAGCTTCGACAGCGGACCCTTGGCGCGGCGGATGGTCAGCGCGTCGAGCAGCGCCTGCGTCGGGTGCTCATGGGCGCCGTCGCCGGCATTGATCACCGAGCAGCCGACCTTTTGGGCAAGAAGTGCTGCCGCGCCCGCCGATTGGTGGCGGATAATCAATATGTCGGGGCGCATGGCGTTCAGCGTCATCGCCGTATCGATCAGCGTCTCGCCCTTCTTCACCGAAGAGCTCGCCACGGACATGTTCATGACGTCGGCGCCGAGCCGTTTGCCGGCCAGCTCGAACGACGATTGCGTGCGGGTCGAGGCTTCGTAGAAGAGATTGATCTGAGTGCGGCCGCGCAGCGTCGATGTCTTCTTGTCCGATTGCCGCGAGATGGCAACGGCCCGGTCCGCCCGGTCGAGCAGAAGCTCGATGTCGGCGGGGGAAAGATCGCGGATGCCTAGAAGATGGCGGTGGGGATAAAGTGGCAGGGACGATGCGTCGGTCATCTCAAGTCGCTGCTATAGGGGGGAGGCTCCGCGGCTGCAAGCACCGGCTTTGGATTGGATCGGTTCTCCCCGGTATTTTCGTCGCGCGCCGCCGGCCATAGGCTATAAACCGCCTTGGCTTTGGATTCGCAGACTTCAGGTGATAAGGACGAAGCGTGACCGACGACGTGACCAACCAGCCGCCGCCGCTGGCCGGCGGCAACGCCTGGCGGGGCGATCCGTTGCTGATCCAGCTTGCCGAGCGCTTTTCCGATCCGGTGCGCAAGGACGTCGATGGGCTTGGCCGTTTCGTTCTGACGCATGAGGCGCAGGAGTTGGCCCGTCTTGCCAATGTCGAGACGCCGAAGCTCAGGACCCATGACCGCCAGGGTCGGCGCATCGACCAAGTCGAGTTCCACCCAGCCTATCACGCGCTGATGCGTCGCTCGGTTGCCAACGGGCTGCATTCGTCGGTCTGGGAAAACGGTGACGCCGAGATCGGCCGCCGCCACCAGGTGCGCGCGGCGCGCTTTTACCTCACGGCCGAGCTTGAGACTGGGCACCTCTGCCCAATCACCATGACCAGCGCTTCGCTGGCAGCGCTGATGGCCAGCCCAAAGCTGTTTCGCGAATGGGCGCCCCGGGTGACGACGCGCAAATACGATCAAAGCCAAAAGCCGCCGGTCGAAAAGGCCGGGCTGACGCTCGGCATGGGCATGACCGAGAAGCAGGGCGGCACCGATGTCCGTGCCAACATCACCAGGGCGGAGCGCGCCGGCAGCGGTTTTTATCGCCTGACCGGCCACAAATGGTTCATGTCGGCGCCGATGTCGGATGCCTTCCTCGTGCTCGGACAGGCGCCGGAGGGATTGTCGTGCTTTCTCGTTCCCCGCTTGCTTGGCGACGGATCCGGCAACGGCTTCCGCTTTCAGCGTCTGAAGGACAAGCTCGGCAACCGCTCCAATGCGTCCTCCGAGGTAGAATTCGTCAATGCCATCGGCGAGATGGTCGGAGAGCCCGGCGCCGGCGTGAAGACGATCATGGACATGGTGACGCTGACGCGGCTCGATTGTGCCGTCGCCTCGTCGGCGATCATGCGGGCCGGACTGGCCGAGGCCGTCCACCACACGCGTCACCGCCAGGTGTTTGGAACCAATCTGATCGAGCAGCCGCTGATGCAGCGTGTGCTGGCCGACATGGCGCTCGATGTTGCCGCCGCTACCGCGCTGTCGTTCCGGCTGGCGCGCTCCTTCGACGAGGCAGCAGGCGACCGTGGCGAGGCGGCCTTCGCTCGCGCCATGACGCCCGTCGTCAAATACTGGGTCTGCAAGATCGCGCCGCCGCTGCTCTACGAAGCGATGGAGTGCCTCGGCGGCAATGGCTATGTCGAGGAGGGGCCACTCGCCCGCTACTATCGCGAAGCTCCGGTCAACGCGATCTGGGAAGGTTCAGGCAACGTCATGGCGCTCGACGTGCTGCGCGTGCTCGGCCGCGCGCCCGGCCTGTTCGATGATGTGCTGGCCGGCATCGACCGCGATCTCGGCGCAGGCGGACGCGGCACCGTCGGCGTGCGCAAGGCGGCAATGCAGGTCGCGGCAACGGACGAGGGCTCGGCCCGGCTGTTGACGGAGCAATTGGCGCTGTCGGCGGCGGCGGCGGAATTGCGCCGCCTGGGGGCAGGGCGGATCGCCGACGCCTTCGTGGAGACGCGCCTCGCCGGCCAGTGGCGCAACACCTATGGCATGCTCGATTCGCGCCATGACGCGCGGATGATCATCGATACGCTCTATCCGCCGATCAACTGATCAACCAAGGTCGAAGACGGGTTTTTCGCTGCCGCTTTTGCGCGCCCTGTGGATGATCGTTAACCTTAACGAATGGTTTCCATTGCGGCGGCCGGTGGCAAAGCCCAGTGTTATGGTTAAGGTAAGGACTGTTCGGCTTGACCGGCCTTTGCCCTGCGGAGCAGGAGCGTCATGCGGCATATTTTGAGCTCTTTTCTGGCATTGCATTGGGCGGCAGTTTTCGCCCTGCTGGCGTTCATCTGCATCGATGGGAATCGTGGCGTCGCGACGGCACTTGGCGTGCTCGGCGTTCCCGTCCAGGACACTCGGTTTTCCGATCTCGAAAACGCCGTCGTCGTGGCGCCGCTCGCCGTAGCGCTACTTGTCGTCGCGGTGCTGTTCTGCTGGGCCTTTGTTGAAGCACTGACGAGCGACGCGACCAACCCGGACCCCGCCGACAGCGTCGTGCGGATCGCCTTCATCTCCGCCTCGGGCGTGCTGTCGCTGATCGTCATCGGCGGCGCTGCGCAAGGCATCAATGGGCTGTTCATGGTTGTCGCGGTGCAATTAGCGGCCCTTCTGGCGTCCTACGTCGCGATGCTCGCCGAGCGGCGGTCAGCTGTTGCCGCGGCGGCTCCGGGCACCGGCGAAATCCGTGCGGCCGCGCATGTCATGGCCAAGGCAGCGGCGCACAATTCCTCGCTTGCCCGCATTTCCGGCCGGCTGGATTCGAGGGATGACCGCTGATGCGCACCTTGTTCGCACTGTGGGCGGCTCCGCTCCTCCTGTTCTGGGGCTGGTTCTTTCTGTCGCTCAACGACATCAATTTCGGCTACGTCATGCTGAGCCGTCAATTGCATGACCTGGTCTTCCAACTCTATGGGCAGATGCTCGGCGTCGATCCGGCGCTCATTCCTGGCATGGTGGCAAAAGCTTGCGTCTTCGACGGGCTGCTGCTGATGGCGTTCTGGGCATTTCGCCGCCGCAAGGCGATTGGCGGCTGGATCAAGGCAATGCGCAACCGCTATTTCGACCAGGCATCGACGCCGAGCGCCTGAAGCCGGTCGAGAACGCCCTGCAGGATAAAGGCCGCCGCAGCCGAATCGATCTTGCCGGCACGTTTCTTGCGGGAAAAATCCATCTCGATCAGTGTCCGCTCGGCCGCTACCGTCGACAGTCGTTCGTCCCAAAAGACGAAGGGCAGATCGGTCAATCCAGCCATGTTGCGGACGAAAGCGCGGGACTTCTGGGCGCGGGGGCCTTCAGAGCCGTCCATGTTGATGGGGAGGCCGATCACCACGGCGCCGGCATTTTCGTTCTGCAGCAGAGCGAGCAGCACTGCGGCATCGAGCGAGAATTTCCTGCGCATGATGACAGGGCGAGGATGCGCGAAGGACAAGCCGCGGTCGGAAACCGCCACGCCGATCGTCTTGTCGCCGAGATCGAGCCCGGCCAGGGTCTTGCCGCCGTCGAGGCGTGCCGGCAGCTCCTCGATGGTGATGATGCTCAACGGCTTTTCCTTTGCCCACGACGCGGCGCTTCCTATACGCGCAAAGCGTGCCGTGGCACTTTAATTTCGCCGTCGGCGTTCTATCCTCTACCGAGGCAAAAATCGAGGAAAGCATTGATGAAACTGACCTGGTACGGACATTCGGCATTCCGCATCGAAATCGAAGGCGCGAAAATCCTGATCGACCCCTATCTGGTCGGCAATCCGTCATGGACAGGCGGGTGGCAAGGGCCGGCCGAAGGGGTCACGCACGTGTTGCTTACCCACGGTCACAGCGACCACATCAGCGGCGCCGTAGAAGTGCTCAAGAAAAGCAGTGCGATGCTGGTCGCCAATTTCGAGATTTGCATGTACCTGGTCGGCAAAGGCGTCAGTGACAAGCAGATCAACCCCGGCAATATCGGCGGTACCGTCGATTGCGGCGGCTTCACCACCACTTTCGTTCAGGCTCTGCATTCGTCGTCCTTTCCGGGCGAGGGCGGCCAGAACACCTATCTCGGCAATCCGGGCGGGCTAGTCCTGCACTTCCCCGAGGACAAGACGCTCTACCACATGGGCGACACCGACATTTTTTCCGACATGGCACTGATCAACGAGCTGCATGAACCGAAGATCGGCATCGTGCCGATCGGCGACCGTTTCACCATGGGCGGCGCGGTGGCAGCGCTTGCCTGCCAGCGTTTCTTCAAGTTTGAGACGGTCATTCCCGCCCACTTCGGCACATTTCCGATGATCGACCAGACCGCCGACAAGTTCGTGGCCGGGCTGGACGGATCAGGTGTGAAAGTGGCGTTGCCGAAGATCGGCGAGACGATTACGCTGTAAAAACAGTGAGCCGGGATGAAGACATGGGTCTGAGGAATTCTCTTTGCATATCGATGCTGGTTGCCGCGTCGCCGGCGCTGGCCGCGGAGGATTTCATCAAGGGCGTCTATCTGCAATCGGAGGATCTCTGCGCGCAGGCCAAAAAGGATACGCTGCAGACGGTGATCGAGGGCGGCAATATCGTGCTGTCGGCAAACGGACTGGAAAGCATCGAATACAATTGTGAGTTCCTGCAGATCACCAAAGCCACACGCTCGCCAAGCTGGGCCGTGACTGCCATATGCCAGGAGCCGGGCTACGTCTTTCCCGATGTTCTCTCGCTGACACAGATGAGCCCGAAGCAGATCGATCTGGTTTCGGTTCGGCCTGCCGCGGACCAAAGCGAGCAGAGCGGCAACAGCGGCAGCTATTTCCTCTGCGACGGCGTGGCGATGCCATAGGGCAGTTGTCGGCACGATGCATGTTGCGCGGCACGCTCTGCGCCGCTATAGCGCGCACTGGTTTTCCCGAGGCAGAGCTATGTCCGTTGATCTTCAGACCGTGAAGCGCGTCGCGCATCTCGCCCGCATTGCGGTGAGCGAGGAGGACGCAGAACGCATGACCGGCGAATTGAACGCTATTCTGGGTTTTGTCGAGCAGTTGAACGAGGTCGATGTTTCCGGCGTCGAGCCGATGACCTCGGTCACGCCGATGGCAATGAAGAAGCGCCAGGACGTGGTCACCGACGGCGGCAAGGCAGCCGACATCGTCGCCAATGCACCGGCGACCGAAGAGAACTTCTTCCTCGTGCCAAAGGTCGTGGAGTAACAGGCCGATGGCAATCGAGATCGCCGCGGAGACGCCGCTGCAGGACGATGTGCTTGGGCTGGTCGAGGAGCTCAATGCCACGCTGCTGGAGCTGACGCCGCCGGAGCATTGCTACCATTTGACGGTCGAGCAAATGGCCGATCGGGACACGACCGTCTTCATCGCCCGCGATAATGGCCTTGCCATTGGCTGCGGCGCGCTGAAGCGCCATGATGCAGTCGTCGGCGAGCTCAAGCGCATGTATACGCGGCCCTCGCATCGCGGTCGCAAGATCGGCGCGAAGATCGTCGAGCGGATCGAGACGCTGGCACGCGAGGAAGGGCTGAAGCGACTGGTGCTGGAGACGGGCGACCGTCATCCCGCCGCCTGGACCGTCTACGAACGTGCCGGTTTTTCGCGCTGCGGCCCGGTGCTGGATTATCCCGATTCCGAGTGGTCGGTGTTTTACGAAAAGAGCCTTGCCTGATGAGCGACCTGACCCAGCTGACGATTTCGCAGGCCCGCGCCAAGTTGCGCTCCAGGGAGATCACCGCCACCGAAATCACCGAGGCCTATCTATCGGCGATCGAGCGAGCCAATCCGGCGCTCAATGCCTATGTCGTGGTCACCGACGACAAAGCGCGCGACATGGCCAAGGCCTCCGACGCGAAACTGGCCAAGGGCGAGGGCGGGTCGCTCGAGGGTATCCCGCTCGGCATCAAGGATCTGTTCGGCACCGAAGGCGTCCACACTCAGGCCTGCAGCCATGTGCTGGATGGCTTCAAACCGCACTATGAATCGACCGTCACCGCCAATCTGTGGGCGGATGGCGCCGTCATGCTCGGCAAACTCAACATGGACGAATTCGCGATGGGCTCGTCCAACGAGACTTCGTATTACGGGCCCGTCATCAACCCGTGGCGGCGTTCGCGCCTCGACACGGTGGTGATGCCGACGACGCACCAGGGCGAGGGCGGCTTCGTTTCGGCCGGCGGCACCAAGACCGCGCGCACATTGGACAATGCCCAGCTGGTGCCGGGCGGTTCGTCCGGTGGCTCGGCATCAGCCGTCTCTGCCTTCCTATGCGCCGGCGCCACCGCTACAGACACCGGCGGCTCGATCCGCCAGCCCGCTGCCTTCACTGGCACGGTCGGCATCAAGCCGACCTATGGCCGCTGCTCGCGCTGGGGCGTCGTCGCCTTCGCCTCGTCGCTCGACCAGGCCGGGCCGATCGCGCGCGACGTGCGCGATGCCGCGATCCTGTTGAGGTCGATGGCTTCGGTCGACCCGAAGGACACGACCTCCGTCGACCTGCCGGTGCCGGATTACGAGGCGGCGATCGGCCGCCCGATCAAGGGAATGAAGGTCGGCATCCCCAAGGAATATCGTGTCGACGGCATGCCCGAGGAGATCGAGGCGCTGTGGCAAAAAGGCATTGCCTGGCTGAGGGATGCCGGCGCCGAGATCGTCGATATCTCGCTGCCGCACACGAAATACGCGCTGCCAGCCTATTATATCGTAGCGCCCGCCGAAGCCTCGTCCAACCTCGCCCGCTATGACGGCGTCCGTTACGGGTTACGCGTGCCCGGCAAGGACATTGCCGACATGTATGAAAAGACCCGCGCCGCCGGCTTCGGCCGCGAGGTCAAGCGCCGCATCATGATCGGCACCTATGTGCTTTCCGCTGGCTACTACGATGCCTATTATCTGCAGGCGCAGAAGGTTCGCAATCTGATCAAGCGCGACTTCGAGAATGTGTTCGCGGCAGGCGTCGACGTCATCCTGACGCCGGCAACGCCGTCCGCCGCCTTCGGCATCGCCGACGAGGACATGGCCGCCGACCCGGTCAAAATGTATCTCAATGACATCTTTACGGTGACGGTGAACATGGCCGGCCTGCCCGGCATAGCGGTTCCGGCCGGGCTCGACGCCAAGGGGCTGCCGCTCGGCCTGCAGCTTATCGGCCGGCCCTTCGACGAGGAGATGCTGTTCCAGACCGCCCATGTCATCGAACAGGCGGCCGGTACGTTCCAGCCGGAGAAATGGTGGTAGGATCGTTCCTCATCTAGCGGGGTGAGGATGATGTTCTTCTATCTTTCCAAGGTTCTGTGGCTCTTCGTCCAGCCGTTGAATCTCGCGATCATCGTGCTGCTGGCTGGGTTGCTTGCGGCATTGGTCGGGCGCAAGAGGCTGTTTGCCACCGGCAGCGTGCTGGCATTCCTTGTCCTTGCACTCTCGGCGTGGACCTCGCTCGGCGTAGTGATGCTTAATCCGCTCGAGGAGCGTTTCCCCAAGCCACCCCTGCCGGAACGAGTTGACGGCATCATTGTGCTGGGCGGCGGTATGGAGAGCGCCATCAACTTCGTCCGCGGCGGCTATGAACTCAACGCCAGTGGCGATCGAATGGTCGAGGCAGCCGTGCTGGCACGGCGTTTTCCGACAGCGAAGGTCGTCATTTCAGGTGGCCCCATTGCACTGGTCCGCGAAGACGAGGGCGATGCGGCGACAGCTCCACGCCTGTTCACTGCGCTCGGCGTGACGGCCGATCGGCTGGTCCTTGAGGGCAAATCACGCAACACTTACGAGAATGCGGTCTTCACCAAGCAACTGATCACGCCAAAACCGGGCGAAACCTGGCTGCTGGTGACCTCGGCCTTCCACATGCCGCGCGCCAAGGCGCTGTTCGACAAAGCCGGCTTTCCGACGGTTCCGTGGCCGGTCGACTACCGCACCTCCGGCAAGGAAGGCATCGGCCTGTTCCGCACAGATGCCAACGAAGCGCTGCAGACCACAACCATCGCGACCCGTGAATGGATCGGGCTGATTGCCTACTGGCTGTCAGGCCGGATAGACCGGCCTTTTCCGGCGCCGGATGTTGGGCCGGGCGGCTGACCGAGCACTGCTTGTCGCGCCGCGGAGAAAAACTGCCGGCGCACCAGCACCGCCAGGAGCAGCAGCGTCGACAGGACGAACACTGCAGGATCGACGAACCAGCCGAGATAGCCGATCGAGAAGAACACGCCGCGCAGGCCGGAATTGAAATGCTTTCCGGCCAGCATGTTCATGCGCGCCGCACGCCAAACCGCGGTTTCGGTGACAGAGTTGCGAGCCGCTTCGCCATGTGGAATCGGCACCGCGCCGATCAGGATCGAGCAATAATTGAACAGCCGGTAAGCCCAGCCGAACTTGAAGAAGGAATAAGCAAGGATCAGCACCAATCCGAACACCTTCATCTGGAAGGCCGCGCGGGAAGAGGTCGCACCCAACGGCAGATCGCTTAGCACCGCGAGGACCTGGTCGGAGGCGCCAAGCAAGGCAAAACAGCCACCCAGCGCGATCAGCGAACTGGAGGCGAAGAAGGCAGTCCCCTGTTGAAGACCGGCCATGATAGCGGTGTCGACGATGCGGATTTCGCGCTCGGCCATGGTCCGCATCCAGGCTTCGCGTTGGACATTCATCGCCGTCGTCAGCGACATGCGGCTGATCAGCTTTCCGTCTGAGGCGAGCGTATGCAGCACCCACACGGCAAGGAAGAACGCAAGCGCCGCGAGGTCGGCCGTCGACAGATGGAAGGAATCGCCCATGCGTTTGCTTTTACCACAAGCGGAGGGGCCGCTTCGATGGCCGAAGCTGGAATGTCGCTGCCGGAGCAAACAAGGTCGGCAGGCGCAGCGCCGCAATCTTCAAAACAGCGGAAAACATCATGGGAATTCCTATATGTAGACCTCAACAGGGTCCCAGGAGAAAACGCTCACGTGTTCCTTTCGGTTTTCGACCTGTTCAAGATCGGCATCGGCCCATCGAGTTCGCACACGATGGGGCCGATGACGGCTGCGCGGCGGTTTCTCGACGAGATTGCGGGAGACGACTGGCCGCGCCCGGCTGGCGCCAAGGTAGACCGGATCGCGGCCAGCCTGCATGGCTCGCTCGCCTATACCGGCATCGGCCACGGCTCCGACCGTGCCGTGGTGCTCGGCCTTGCCGGCCAAACGCCGCAGACGGTGGATCCTGACCAGGCGGACGGCATCGTCGCTCGCATCACCGCCGAGAAGCGGATTTCGCCGCTCGGCCATCCGTCCTATCGTTTTGACCCGGCAACGGATCTGGTGCTGGATCGCAAGACGCCGCTGCCGGGTCACGCCAATGGGATGGCCTTCTCTGCCTATGATGCTGGCGACCGGTTGCTGCTCAAGCGCATCTATTATTCGATCGGCGGCGGCTTCGTGGTTTCGGAGGAAGAGCTGCAGCGGATGAAGGCAAGGGGCTCGGCGACAACCGAAGGCAAGAAGGTTCCATATCCGTTCAAGAACGCCGTCGAAATGCTGTCGATGGCGGCGAAAAGCGGCCTTTCCATTGCCGAGATGAAGCGCGTCAACGAGGAAACGCAGATGTCGCGCGAGGAGCTCGACGCTGGCCTCGACGACATCTGGAGCGCCATGAAGAGCTGCATCGAGCGCGGCCTGTCGAAAGACGGCATAATGCCGGGCGGACTGAAGGTTCGCCGTCGCGCGCGGATGCTGCACGACAAGCTGCAGGAGCAGTGGCAGCAGAACCGGCCCAACCCACTGCTCGCCAATGACTGGCTGTCGATCTATGCCATGGCGGTCAATGAGGAGAACGCTGCCGGCGGCCGCGTTGTCACCGCGCCGACCAATGGGGCGGCAGGCACATTGCCAGCGGTGCTGCGCTACTGGCTGCATTTCCATCCGGAAGCCGACCAGCCGAGCATCCGCGATTTCCTGCTGACCGCGGCGGCGGTCGGCGGCATCATCAAGACCAATGCCTCGATCTCGGGCGCCGAAGTCGGCTGCCAGGGCGAGGTCGGTTCGGCTTCGGCAATGGCTGCGGCGGGATTGTGCGCCGTCATGGGCGGTACGCCCGAGCAGGTCGAGAACGCCGCCGAGATCGCGCTGGAACATCATCTCGGCATGACCTGCGACCCTGTCGGCGGGCTGGTGCAGGTGCCGTGCATCGAGCGCAATGCGCTTGGCGCCGTCAAGGCGGTGACCGCCGCTTCGCTGGCCATCAAGGGCGATGGTGTTCATTTCGTGCCGCTCGATGCGGCGATCGAGACCATGCGCCAAACCGGCCTCGATATGAACGAAAAATACAAGGAAACCAGCCTTGGCGGATTGGCCGTCAATGTCGTGGAGTGCTGAGCGCCAATCTGGCGGCCATGACCACCACTGTGGAGAAGTCGATCAAGCCGTTGACGGGTTCGTGTGCTGGACTAAACCTTAGACGATGCCTCTCAATCTCATAAAGCTTTGCGTCGGCTGTGACAGCGTCGAGGATCTGGAAGAGTGGATCGCCTTCCGCCTCGACGAGCGGCGCCGCGCCGGCGAACCGGCCGAGCACTACCACACCACCCGCATGGTGCCGACGCGCGGTGCCGAGATTACCGACGGCGGCTCGCTCTACTGGGTGATCAAGGGCAATGTCCAATGCCGCCAGCTGATCACCGAAATCCGGCCCTTCACCGATGACGACGGCATCGGCCGTTGCCATCTGATCCTCGATCCCGAGGTCGTGCGCACCGACTGGCAACCGCGCCGTGCATTCCAAGGCTGGCGCTACCTGAAGCCGGCGGACGCGCCGGCCGATCTCGGCAAGGGCAAAGCCGGGCTGGTCGAGATGCCGCCGAAGCTCAGGCGTGAGCTTGCCGATCTCGGCCTGCTCTGACACCAAGAACCGCAACGCCAAGAGCACCGGCCGAAGCGTTTGTCCGCAGTTGCCATCATCACCGGTCCTCCAGGTCGCCTTATCTGGGCTTGCAAGCCGGGGAACAACGCCACATCTTGAATGTCATGAGCGACAAGAAGCAGCCCGTGCCTGCAAAGGCCAATCCTGCGCCGGTCGAGTCCCAATCGAGCACCAGCGAGATCGAGGCCTTTCTCCGTCAGGCAAGGACGCTCGCTGCATCGGCAACGGGTTCAGGCAGGCTGATCCTTTCCCTCGACGCGACGATGAGCCGCCAGCCGACTTGGGATCTCGCCTGTGCGCTGCAGGCCGAGATGTTCGACGCCGTCGGCAAGGCTGGGGCGCTCAAGGTTCAACTGGTCTATTTTCGCGGCCTTGGCGAGTGCCGCTCATCCGCATTCGTCACCGATACCGAAGCTCTGAAGCAGCTGATGACGCGGATCGACTGCCGCAGCGGCCACACCCAGATCGGCAAGGTGCTCGCCCATGCGCTGAAACAGACGGCGGCGGCGAAGGTCAACGCGCTGGTCTATATCGGCGATGCGATGGAAGAAAATATAGACGATCTGGCGGAAAAGGCCGGCAGCCTAGGCCTGCACGGCGTTCCTGTCTTCGTCTTTCAGGAAGGCCATGATGCCGATGCAGAAAAGGCGTTCAAGGAAATTGCGCGGCTGTCCAAAGGAGCCTGGTTCCGGTTTGATCGGCGGGCTGCCGCGACCTTGGCCGGCCTGCTTTCGTCCGTCGCCGTTTTTGCGACCGGCGGGCTGAAAGCATTGGAGGCCCGGGGCAGGCCGGAGGACCGGCTGATGATCGAGCATCTGCGGGGCGGCGGAAACTGATGGGCGCGATTATCGCTTTTGTAGCATTGCTCCTGGTGCTTCTCGGCATGCTCACCGTCTTCCTGCGCGCCGACCCGGCGAAGCTTGCAGGCGGCATGAGGACGCTTGGACCCGTGCTGCTCGGGCTGGTTGGCGTCGCCGTGCTGCTGGTCGGGCGCGAGGGCATCGGCGGCTTGATCCTGTCGGCCGCGCTCGCCTGGTACGGCTCCATGCGCATGAATCGGCCGGCGGCAAAACTGGCACCAGGCAAGCGTTCGACGGTGCGTACTGCGGCGCTTGAGATGGAACTCGATCACGATACCGGCGGCCTCGAAGGCCTCGTGTTGGCCGGGCGCCATGAAGGCAAGATGCTTGGCTCGATGGGGCTTGCCGAATTGCAGCAACTCTATCGCGAGCTCGCCGGCGATCCGGAGAGCCGCCAATTGCTAGAGACGTATCTTGACGGCAGATTTCCCATCTGGCGCAAAGACGCTGATGCGAATGGTGGCGAAGGGCTGGGTGTTGCGCCAAGTTCGGGCGCCATGACTAAGGAGGAGGCCTACAAGATCCTTGGTCTTGAAGCGGGGGCTGCCGCGGCGGATGTCCGCAAGGCGCACCGCCGCCTGATGCAGCGCCTGCACCCCGATATCGGTGGCACGTCTTTCCTGGCGGCGCGGATCAACGAAGCCAAGGACGTCTTGCTCTCCAATCACAACTAGTCTCCTTCGACGCAGAACTTTCGGGAAGGTATCTTTCGCGCCCTTACTGCCGGACGGCGTAGCACTCGATTTTCTTCTTTTTCAAAGCGTTACAGGCTTTCCAGGCGGCGGTCTTCGAACCGAAACCACCGAACCGGGCGCGGTAATAGGTGACGCCGTCCTTGTCGAAGGCGACGGTGAAACCAGCGGCATCAGCTAGAACGGAGGGCGCCTCCTTCGTCGTCTTGTCGAGGAAAGCCTTCGCTTCTGACTGTTTTGGAGAAGAGGCGACCTGTATTGCCCAGCCGGATGGCACCGACGCCGTATTGACGGGATCGACCGCCGCCGGTTCGGCATAGGCCGCGACGACCCGAGCCGTCGCGATATCGTCCGCTGTCGCCACGGTCGCTGTCTTGACCTTCTTGGTCTGAACGACGGGAGTGGTTTCTTCAACGCCGGGCGCATTTTCCTCGACAAGAGAGGCAACGGCATCGTCGTCCGGCTTACTGTCCGGCGTCGGCGCGTCATGCTTCGGCAGAAACACCTTGGCCAGGGCTGAAATCGGATTGCCGCCGCCGGCCTTGGCAATCAACATGCCGCCGCCGCGCGACGACGCCTTCGGCATGTAGGCATTGATCAATCCCGCCATCTGGCTGTCGCGGCTGCCGCCGGACCTGCCGCCCATGACCACCGCTACGATGCGCCGATCGCCATCCGAGACCGAGGAGACCAGATTGTAACCGGAGGCCCGGGTATAACCGGTCTTGATGCCGTCGACGCCCTTGATGCGTCCGAGCAGACGGTTATGGCCGTTGATGCGCTGCCGTCCGTAAAGAAACGAGCGCTGCGAGAAATAGCCGTAATATTGCGGAAAATGCTCTCTCAGGGCGATACCGAGCAGCGCCATGTCGCGCGCCGTCGTGAACTGGCCGGGATCAGGCAAGCCGTTGGCGTTGCGGAAAACGGTTCCCCTCATGCCGAGCGCCCGCGCCTTGGCCGTCATCATGCGGGCGAAATTAGCCTCATTGCCGCCGAGCATCTCGCCAAGCGCCGTTGCGGAATCGTTTGCCGATTTGGTCACCATCGACAGGATGGCGGTCTCGACCGTGACCGAGCCGCCCCGCTTGACGCCGAGCTTCGTCGGCGGTTCGGCAGCGGCATTGGCCGAGAACACGACCGGGGAATTCCTGCTGATCCTGCCGTTCGCCAATGCCTCGAAGGTCAGATAGAGCGTCATCATCTTGGTAAGCGAGGCCGGATAGCGCCGGCCATCGGCATCCGACGAATAAAGCACCTTGCCGGTCTTGGCATCGATGACGATGGCCGCCGACTTGGCCGCCATGGATGAGGCTGCGTCCGCGACGACGAAGGTCATCGCCATAGCGAGCATCATGATCGTTTTGAGGGGGGACGCGGATTTGGAAACGAAGCCCGACAACGCCTTACGCACTGATAGTTCCTTTGAATTTCCGTTGCCTTGGAGGCGGCAAAGGGTCCTGCCTCACCTCGGGCCACGCTAACGCGGGCAGCGTTACCAATCCGTTTATGGTAACCGCCGCGTTCACCATTTTCTGCGGGATTGAGCTTTTCTTTATTCGAATCTTAGCGATTGCCGGCAGCTCACGGTGCGCATTGCCGCGGAAATCTTGACTTTTGTGCATTGCACAATATAATTACATGCATTGCACAACGCGGCCCGGACAAGGCGCGTCCATCGTCCAAGGTAACCGTTCAAGGGAATGCGTGAAATGACCCAGACCTATGAAGATTTCAGCAAATACGGCAAGGAATTTGCCGACACCGGATTGAAGAGCTTCGCGTCGCTGTCCAAGGGTGCGCAGGCCATCGCCGCCGAGGCGGGCGAGTACACAAAGAAAAGCTTCGAGGCCGGCAGCGCCGCTGTCGAGAAGCTCTTTTCCGCCAAGTCGCTGGACAAGGCGATCGAAATCCAGTCCGACTACGCCAAGCAGTTCTATGAGAGTTTCGTCACCGAGGCCACCAAGCTCGGCGATCTCTATGCCGAGCTCGCCAAGGAAGCCTACAAGCCGTTCGAATCGATTGTCGCCAAGGCGAAGTAAATTCGACGAACGTTCCGAGCCGGCCCTTGGGCCTGCAAAGACAAACCCGGTCGCGAAGGCGCGGCCGGGTTTTTTCATGCCAACCCGAAATCGGGGGCCTTGCAGTCTTCACGATTTGAAAAATCGGTCAAGTTGGCCACCTAGCCATATTGTCAGCTAAACAGAAGGGCTTAAAATCATTCATCGAGCACCTACATGTCGAGCATGCATGAGGATTCGAAAGAGGCAGGACTACGTGACTACAGGTTTGACTGCCACGAGCTACGTGGTGCGAATGCAAAACGGCAGCAACGGCAATGAGGCCGGTCGCGGCACGGCCGTCATCACGCGTACAAAAACCAAGACCAAGAAGCCCAGTCTGTATCGGGTCCTCATCCTTAACGACGACTACACACCCATGGAGTTCGTGGTCCACGTGCTGGAGCGTTTTTTCCAGAAGGACCGCGAAGCCGCCACACGCATAATGCTTCATGTTCACAATCATGGGGTGGGCGAGTGCGGGGTCTATACATTCGAGGTGGCCGAGACCAAAGTGTCTCAGGTCATGGATTTCGCCCGACAGAATCAGCATCCGCTGCAATGCGTGATGGAGAAGAAGTGAGGTAACATGCCGGCTTTCTCCCAAGGCCTGGAAAAGGCGCTTCACCAAGCGCTGACGCTCGCCAATGAGCGGCACCATGAATATGCAACCCTTGAACATTTGCTGCTCGCCCTGATCGACGACACCGAGGCGGCCGCCGTCATGCGTGCCTGCAACGTCGATCTCGACGAGTTGAAGCATACGGTTCTCACCTATATCGATACCGAGCTCGACAATCTCGTCACCGGCTACGACGAGGACTCCAAGCCGACTGCCGGTTTCCAGCGCGTCATCCAGCGCGCGGTGATCCATGTGCAGTCGTCAGGCCGCGAGGAAGTGTCCGGCGCCAATGTGCTCGTTGCCATCTTCGCCGAGCGCGAGAGCCATGCCGCCTATTTCCTGCAGGAACAGCAGATGACCCGCTATGACGCGGTCAACTACATCTCGCATGGCATCGCCAAGCGCCCCGGCGCTTCCGAGACGCGGACGCCGCGCGGCGCCGACGACGAGCAAGGCAGCCAGAGCGGGGCCGAGCCGCAAGAAGAAGGCGGCAAGAAGAAGCAGCAACAGGATGCGCTGACCGCCTATTGCGTCAACCTGAACAACAAGGCCAAGGCCGGCAAGATCGATCCGCTGATCGGTCGCGAGAGCGAGATCAACCGAACCATCCAGGTGCTGTGCCGCCGCTCCAAGAACAACCCGCTCTATGTCGGCGATCCCGGCGTCGGCAAGACGGCGATCGCCGAAGGCCTCGCCAAGCGCATCGTCGAGGGCGACGTTCCCGAAGTGCTGCACAATGCCACCATCTTCGCGCTCGACATGGGCACGCTGCTGGCCGGCACCCGCTATCGCGGCGATTTCGAGGAGCGGCTGAAGCAGGTCGTCAAGGAGCTCGAGGACTATCCGGGCGCCGTGCTGTTCATCGATGAGATCCATACCGTGATCGGGGCAGGGGCAACCTCCGGCGGCGCCATGGATGCGTCGAACCTGTTGAAGCCCGCGCTGTCGTCCGGCGCCATCCGCTGCATCGGCTCGACCACCTACAAGGAGTTCCGGCAGTTCTTCGAGAAGGACCGCGCGCTGGTGCGGCGCTTCCAGAAGATCGACGTAAACGAGCCGACCGTCGAGGATGCCATCGAGATCATGAAGGGCCTCAAGCCCTATTTCGAGGAGTTCCACAAGGTTCGCTACACGAGCGAGGCGATCAAGGCTTCGGTCGAACTCTCGGCGCGCTACATCAACGACCGCAAGCTGCCGGACAAGGCGATCGACGTGATCGACGAGACCGGCGCCTCGCAGATGCTGGTGCCGGAAGCCAAGCGCAAGAAGACCATCGGCATCAAGGAGATCGAAGCCACGATCGCCACCATGGCGCGCATCCCGCCGAAGACGGTTTCCGCCGACGACGAGAAGGTGCTGCAAGGCCTCGACATCGAGCTGAAGCGCGTCGTCTACGGCCAGGACACCGCGATCACCGCGCTGACCTCGGCGATCAAGCTGGCGCGGGCCGGCCTGCGCGAACCGGAAAAGCCGATCGGCTCGTACCTGTTCTCGGGCCCGACTGGCGTCGGCAAGACCGAGGTCGCCAAGCAGCTTGCCGCCTCGCTCGGCGTGGAGCTGATCCGCTTCGATATGTCGGAATATATGGAACGCCACACCGTTTCGCGGCTGATCGGCGCGCCTCCCGGCTATGTCGGCTTCGACCAGGGCGGCCTTCTGACCGACGGCGTCGACCAGCATCCGCATTGCGTGCTGTTGCTGGACGAAGTCGAGAAGGCGCATCCGGATCTGTTCAACATCCTGTTGCAGGTCATGGACCACGGCAAGCTGACCGACCATAACGGCAAGCAGATCGACTTCCGCAACGTCATCCTGATCATGACCACCAATGCGGGCGCATCCGATGCGCAGCGCGCGGCGATCGGTTTCGGTTCGACCAAGCGTGAAGGCGACGATGTCGAAGCGATCAACCGGCTGTTCACGCCGGAGTTCCGCAACCGTCTCGATGCGATCATTCCGTTCGGCTCGTTGCCGATACCGGTCATCCATCAGGTGGTACAGAAGTTCGTCATGCAGCTGGAAGCGCAACTTTCCGAGCGCGGCGTGACGTTCGACCTGTCGCAGGAGGCAATCGCCTGGCTGGCCGACAAGGGCTATGACGAGCGCATGGGCGCCCGGCCACTTGGCCGTGTCATCCAGGAGCACATCAAGAAGCCGCTGGCCGACGAGGTGCTGTTCGGCAAGCTCAAGAAGGGCGGCACGGTGCGTGTCACCGTCGAGAAGAAGGAAACCGGCGAGACCGGCCTGAAGCTCGAATCGCTCGCCGACGAGGCGCCCGTCAAGCCGAAGAAAGAAGAACCGGACGACGCGCCGAAGAGCAAGAAGGCTGTGGCGAAAAAGCCCGCCGCGAAAAAGGCGGTGGCGCAGAAGCCGGAGCCTAAGGGCAAGGATGGCGGCAAGCGCAGCCTGGTGCCGCAACTGCCGCGTAAGAACTAACGAACCTGCAAGTCAAAAAAGCCCCGGAAACGGGGCTTTTTTCATGAAGCGATAGAGCGCCGGCAGCTGCCGAGCGGCTTCGCGCCAGCTCAGTCTGCCAGCGCCGTCCGTATCTTGCCGGCGTTCTCGGCCAGGACTTCAGGCTTTTCCATCTGTCCGCTGTGCGGCTTCAAGGCAATGCCCTCGAAGCGCGGAATGACGTGGACGTGGAGGTGGAAGACGGTCTGGCCCGAAGCTGGTTCGTTGAACTGCATGACTGTGACGCCATCGGCATCGAAGGCCTTCTTTACCGCCCGCGCAACTTTCTGGACGTGAGCGAAGAGCGGGCCAAGCACTGCCGGATCCGCGTCGAGCAGGTTGCGCGACGGCGCTTTCGGCACCACCAGCGTGTGACCCGGTCCTTGCGGCATCACATCCATGAAGACGATGACTGCATCATCCTCGTAGACCCGGTGCGAAGGGATTTCTCCGCGCAGAATTTTTGCGAAGATGTTGCTGCTGTCGTAGGTTGCTTCGGCCATGGCGCGCACTCCGGTTCTTGGCTCGCTATCTCGTGTAGCGAAGCCGTTCCGGGCGGGCAAGACGATCGGTTGAGATCGGCCATGCCGGCCCGCGGCTGAGCGATTGGGACTTGCTACTCTACTCAGCCAGGTCCTTGCGGAACGGGGTATGCTCTTCCAGATATTCGCTCATCCGCTCGACTTCGTGGCGCTCGCGTTTGAGGTAATCGGCCACTGCATTGCGCAGACCGGGATGGGCGATGTAGTGCGCTGAATGCATCGTCACCGGCCGGTAGCCGCGCGCCAGCTTGTGCTCGCCTTGCGCACCGGCTTCAACCACCCTCAGCTTGCGCGAGATGGCAAAATCGATCGCCTGATGATAGCAGACCTCGAAATGCAGGAAGGGGTGGTCCTCGATGCAGCCCCAATTGCGGCCGTAGAGCGCGTCGGAACCGATGAAGTTGATGGCGCCGGCAATGTAGCGTCCGTTACGCTTGGCCATTACCAGCAGGACATCGTCCGCCATGCGTTCGCCGATCATGGAGAAGAAATCGCGGTTGAGGTAGGGCCGGCCCCATTTCCTGCTGCCAGTATCCATGTAGAACGCGAAAAAGTCGTCCCAGGCCTTTTCAGTCAGATCCTTACCGGTCAGCCAGTCGATCGAGATGTCGTCGGCGAGCGCCTCGCGCCGCTCTTTTTTCATCGCCTTGCGCTTGCGCGAGGCCAATGTCCCGAGAAAATCGTCGTAGCTCGAAAAGCCTTCGTTGAAGAAGTGAAACTGCTGGTCGGTACGATGCAGGAAGCCGGCTGCCGCCAATATCTGGACATCATCCTCCGGCGCGAAGGTGACATGCGCGGAAGAAACGCCGCGCTTATCCGTCACCGCCTTCAGGCCGGCCGCAAGGCCGGCTTTGACGGTGTGGCTGTCCTCGCCCTTGCCGACCAGCAGGCGAGGGCCGGTGACGGGCGTGAACGGCACCGCGCATTGCAGTTTCGGGTAGTAGCGCCCGCCGGCGCGTTCGAACGCGTCCGACCAGCCATGGTCGAACACATATTCGCCCTGGCTGTGCGACTTCAGATAGCAGGGGACCGCACCGAGCAGCTTGCCTTGCGCGGTTTCCAGCCTGAGATGATGACCCTGCCAGCCGGTGCGTCGAACGGCGCAGCCGGAATCTTCCAGCGCGCTCAAAAAAGCGAATGAAACAAGCGGGTTGTAGGCGTTTTCTGCATCGCTCCGCGTAGTGCCACCGAGGCTGTCCCATTCGGTGCGAGTGAAGGCGCCGATGCCCGCGGCGATGCGGATCGACAGCTCCGCGTTCGCCGTTTGTCTTTCGCAGTCGTCCCCTTGATCCATGAGGCTTACTTAAGCTCGCTGCGGACCCATACAAGCCCGCTCAAGCGAGCCGTACAAGATCGGGCTCAAATCCTTCGAACGTCATCTGGTCGGCAAATCTGAAGGTCAGGTCGATGGCAGGTTGATCATGCACTGTCCAGGTGATCACCGGCATGCCGAGCCTTTCACGTACGAACGAGACGAACCGGTTCGGCAGGTCGCCGGCGGCGTAGGAGGTGAAGGCGATATCATGCGCCAGCATGGCGAAATGCGCCTCGATCAGCTGGTTGTCCTTGCCATAGGCGGTCAGCCCGCCAGGTATGCCGGGCGCATGTTTCGGGAAATCGCGGATCAGCCAATGGTCGAACGACATGATCGCGGTCTTGCCCTTGTAGCGCTTGAGCATCTTGCCGACGCTTTCGACCAGGCCTTCGTCGTGCCCGGCAGCGCCTTTCAGCTCAACAACCATCGACACACGGCCGTCGACCAGATCAAGCGCCTGCTGCAGCGTCGGCAAATGGTCGGCGGTGCCACCGACCTTCAGCGCCGTGATTTCGGCAGCCGTACGCTGCCAGACGAAGCCGTCCTCGCCGGTCAGCCGCCGCAGATCGCCATCGTGGATGATGACGGGGACGCCGTCGGATGACAGGTGGACGTCGCATTCGATCGCGTAGCCGCGCTCGGCTGCCGCGGCGAAGGCGGGAAGCGTGTTCTCCCACCGCGTCTTGTTCATGTCGTGCAGGCCGCGATGGGCGACGGGCCGGGCAGTCAGCCAGGAAAGATCGGTCATGGTCGCAGTCCCGGTCATTCGACTTCGAAGATCGCTTCGATTTCCACTGCGGCATTAAGCGGCAGGGAGGCGGTGCCGACGGCGGAGCGGGCGTGCTTGCCGCGATCGCCGAGCACTGCGACGAGAAAATCGGAGGCGCCGTTGGCAACCAGATGCTGCTCGACGAAGTCCGGCGCCGAGGCGACGAAGACGGTGATCTTCACCAGGCGCTGGATTTTCTCGAGATCGCCAAGTGCCGCCCTGGCCTGCGCCAATATGTTGATCGCACAGTATTTTGCGGCTTCCTTGCCGGTTGCGGTGTCGACATCGCGGCCAAGCAGTCCGCTCGTCTGGAGCTTGCCCTCCATGAGCGGCAATTGCCCCGCGGTGAACAGCAGATTGCCTGACCTGCAATAGGGCACGTAATTGGCGGCGGGCGCGGCGGCGGCCGGCAGCGTCACGCCGAGATCGCTTAGTCGCTTTTCGATTGTTTCGCTCATGCTATTTCCCTATTGCTTGAAGGCGCCGCGCAGGCCGGGCCGAAATTGCTATTTTTGCCTCGCTTCCGCCACGACTTTTTTTAAGCTGGACTATCTTTCCATGCGGCCTGCCATTAGCCGCGATGATCGGAGCACCCTATGCGCGCAACGCGCCTCGCATTCCACGCCGTTCTTCTGACAGCGGCTTCCTGGGCGGCTCCCGCTTTTGCGGTGCCGGCGCTGCAGGCGCATCGTGCCGTCTATGATATTACCCTGGACAAGGCGTCGGATCGCTCGGGGATCACCGGCATCACCGGCCGCATGGTCTACGAGTTCAACGGCTCGCCCTGCGAGGGCTATACGGTGAAGTTCCGTTTGGTCACCCAGATCGTCACCAGCGACAACACCAGGCTGACCGATCAGCAGATGACCACCTTCGAGGATGCCGAGGGCAAGACCTTCTCCTTCGTGAACAAGTCCTTTGTCGACCAGAACCTCGATAAGGAGGTCAAAGGTACCGCAACGAAGGAGGCCAATGGTCTCAAGGTCGAAATCGACAAGCCCGAGAAGAACAGCCTGGAACTCGCCGCGACCCAGTTCCCGACCCAGCAAATGGTTGAAATGATCGGCAAGGCGGAAAAGGGCGAACGTTTCTACGAAACCAACCTGTTCGACGGCTCGGAGGATGCCAACAAGGTGATGACCACCACCGTCGTCGTCGGCAAGCAAGCCGATGCCGACAAGACCGATCCGGAAGCGCCGGCGCTGGCCAAGCTCGCCACCGACAAATACTGGCCGGTCGACATCGCCTATTTCGACGATACCGACAAAGGCGGTGAAGAGGTGCCGGAATACCGGATCAGCTTCAAGCTGCACCAGAATGGCATCACGCGCGATCTCGTGATGGACTACAACGATTTTTCGATGACCGGCAAGCTGGTCAATCTGTCGCTGTTCGATCAGCCAAAGACCTGCCCGCCGAAATGAGCTCGAACCGACGGCAAGCTGCCGCCGGCTGCTCTCCGCGATAGTGGCGCTTGATCTTGCGGGGCATGTTGCACCGACTTGAGCATGCCGCAATTGCATATCAACGTTTTACGACGGTAGGCGCCGGGGGGAGCAGGTTGAGCAGGATCGATGTGTTCGTGGCGCCGCGACCCAATGCGGCGCTGATCAAGGCCATGACATTCGTCAACCGGATTGTCATGCTGCACGGCATTCCAGGGTTTCGCGACCTGTTGCCGTTTAACCGTCTGGCCGGCTTGCGCGGCGTCGCCAATATCCGCCACATCGATTTTCCGGAGGATGACCGGCAAAGGCTGAAGACTTGTTGCGGCGCGGGCAAGGCGACGTTCATCACGCCCAACCATCCGGAGTTCTTTACCGACTGGATGATCGACAAGGAGGTCGTCTCCCGGGTAAGCCCGCTGGCGGCATCCTGGGCCACGCATGGCGTCGTCAACGGGCTTGGCCGGCTGATGCAGAAATTCTGGCTGGCCAACAATCTGATCGCACAAATTCCGGGCAATAGCGGGGCGGCCAAGGAACATTCGGTGGCCTGGGCGCTGAAAGGGCAGGGCGTGCTCCTGCATCCCGAAGGCGGCGTCGGCTGGCATGCCAACATCGTTGCCCCGCTGCTGCCGGGCGCGGTCGAGATGGGGTTCGAAGCGCTGAAGCGCGGCCGGCTGACGGATCCGGATTTCAAGGTTTGGATCGCGCCCGTGATATGGAAGCTCGCTTTCACAGGGGATGTCGAGGCAGCGCTGGCAAAGGAATGCGGCTATATCGAGCGCAGCCTGAAGATCGAACGCCGTGCCGCCGATACGCTGCCGGAGCGCGTCCATCATATCTACGCGACGCTGCTGTCGCGCGATGAGGCTGCACATGGCCTGCGACAAGATGAGCGGGCTTCGTATGACGCACGTCAGAAGGACCTGCTCGCGGAACTCGGCCGTCGCCTTGCTGAACTTGTTTCGGTCGACGCCGGCACGCTCGACAGTGCCGAGCTTTTGCGCCGGTCGCGCCGCTGGCTGCGGGAAAACACGGATGATACCGGAAGCCGGAAGCAGGTCCGAACGCTGGCGGATACGATCCAGCGCCTGCAGCGCGTCGGACCGTGGGCTTCAGCCAATCCGCGCATCACGCAGGAGGAGATCGCAGAGCATTTGAAGCGGATCCGCAACGATTATTGCAATGGTACGCTGCGCGATACGCTCAACCGTTTCGTGCCGCAGCCGGCAGGCCCACGCTGCGCTCATATCCGGGTACCGGAGCCGCTCGGGCTGCACGCCTATCAAGGCTCCGTCGAGGAGGCACTCGCCGAACTGCATGACCGCATGCAGGAGACCGTCACCAGGACCGTCGTGGAACTCGAGGCCGGCGGCGGCTTCATTTTCTATACCAATCCCTTCTATCATCGTTAGCGGCGTGTTGGTTGGCGCAAGATGAAGGAGTGCGGCAAGCCTCATGGCGGTCTATGTCGATGCGGCGATCTGGAAATGGATCGGCCACCGCTGGTGTCATCTGCTGGCAGACGACACCGACGAGTTGCATCGCTTCGCCGCGCAGCTCGGCATCAAGCGCTCGTCCTATCAAGGGCCGCCGAAGACATCGGCGCCGCATTATGACATAACCGGGTTCGAGCGCGACCGCGCGGTGCGGCTCGGCGCTATCGAGTGCAGCCGCGAAGAGATCGTAGCTGTTTTCCGGCGTGTGCGGGTGCCGAAGGGGAAGATGCGATCATGACACCGGTGCGCTGATCGCCGCACGCTGAACCGCAAGACGCTGCAGCGCTTGCGTTTGTCGCGCATCCCCTTTATATGCGCGCTCATTCCACACACGGACTTTGGTGTCTGCCCGGGAGAAATCCGGCTGAAACCTCCGGTGGCGTTCGAGGACAAAGTCCAGAAATGCCTGTGTCCGTGGAGGCTAACCGGAAAGGATACTCAAGAATGGCACTGCCTGATTTCAGCATGCGTCAGCTTTTGGAAGCTGGCATTCACTTCGGCCACCAGACCCACCGCTGGAACCCGAAAATGGCGCCCTACATCTACGGCGCCCGCAACAACATCCACATCATCGACCTCTCGCAGACCGTGCCTTTGCTGCACCAGGCGCTGAAGCAGGTTTCCGACACTGTTGCCAAGGGCGGCCGCGTGCTGTTCGTCGGTACCAAGCGCCAGGCGTCCGACATCGTCGCCGATGCCGCGCAGCGCTCGGCGCAGTATTATGTCAATTCGCGTTGGCTCGGCGGTATGCTGACCAACTGGAAGACGATCTCGAATTCCATCCAGCGCCTGCGCAAGCTCGACGAGATGCTGGCCGGCGAGGCCCAGGGCCTGACCAAGAAGGAGCGCCTCAACCTCGACCGCGAGCGCGAGAAGCTCGACAAGGCGTTGGGCGGCATCAAGGACATGGGCTCGACGCCCGATTTGATGTTCGTGATCGATACCAACAAGGAGGCGATCGCCATCCTCGAGGCCAAGCGCCTCGGCATCCCGGTCGTTGCCATCATCGATTCGAACTGCGATCCGGACAAGATCGACTTCCCGATCCCCGGCAATGACGACGCGGCCCGCGCCATCCAGCTCTATTGCGATCTGATCGCCAAGGCAGCTATCGACGGCATCGCCCGTCAGCAGGGCGCGCTCGGTGTCGATATCGGCGCGTCGGTCGAGGCTCCGGTCGAGCCGGCGCTCGATCAGACCCCGGCCGAGACCCCGGCCGCCCAGACCCCGGAAGCATAATAGCGAAGGCCGGCTGCGGCCTTCATCTTTCCAATATGTTGGCGCGTTAAGCGCTACTGGCGCCAGGCGCATCATCGAGAATCGATGGTGCGTCGGTGCATTTAGACAAAGAGGCGACAATGAGCATTTCGGCTGCACAGGTCAAAGAACTCCGCGACTTGACCGGCGCGGGCATGATGGACTGCAAGGCGGCGTTGAACGAGACCAACGGCAACATGGAAGAAGCCATCGACTGGCTGCGCAAGAAGGGCATTTCCAAGGCCGACAAGAAGGCTGGCCGTACCGCTGCCGAAGGCCTGATCGGCGTCGATTCCGGCGTCCGCGAGGCAGCGATCGTCGAGGTCAATTCCGAGACGGACTTCGTTGCCCGCAACGCCGCTTTCCAGGAGATCGTTGCCAACGTCGCCAAGGTCGCGCTCGCTTATGGCGGCAAGACCGAGGCCGTCGCCGCAGCTCCCTATCCGGGCTCGGGCAAGTCGGTCGCCGAGACCATCAAGGATGCCGTCGGCACCATCGGCGAGAATCTGGGCTTCCGCCGCTCGGCCAAGCTCACCATTGAGCATGGCGCTGTTGCAACCTACGTCCACAATGCGGTTGCCGACGGCCTTGGCAAGCTCGGCGTGCTGGTCGCCATCGAGACGTCGGGCAACGCGCAGGCCGCCAACGCCTTTGCTCGCCAGGTCGCCATGCATGTCGCCGCCACGAACCCGATGGCGCTGACGACGGAACAGCTCGATCCGGCTGCGGTCGAGCGCGAGAAGGCGATCTTCGCCGACCAGGCGCGCCAGTCCGGCAAGCCGGAAGCGATCATCGAGAAGATGGTCGAGGGTCGTCTGCGCAAGTTCTACGAAGAGGTCGTGTTGCTCAAGCAAGCCTTCGTGCTCAATCCCGACATCACCGTCGAGAAGGCGCTGAAGGATGCCGAGAACGACATCGGCGCGCCGGCCAAGATATCAGCCTATCTGCGCTTCGCGCTCGGCGAAGGCATCGAGAGGGAAGAGACCGATTTCGCGGCGGAAGTCGCGGCAGCGGTCAAGAAGTAAGCCGCGCTCTATCTTTCTGAAAAGACTTTACGGCCGGGTGTCCGCGAGGATGCCCGGCCGATTTCTTGCGCGGTGTCGATGAAGGCCCTCAGCTTCGGCGCCATCGCCGCCCGGCGCGGGAAATAGAGGAACAGCCCCGGCTCGTCGATCGAGGCGTCGCGCAATACCTCGACCAGCCGGCCGGCCCCGATGTCGGCCTTCACCAGCGGCTCGAACAGATAGGCAAGGCCGATCCCGGCTAACGCCATGTCGCGCGCCGACAGCGGATCGGTGACGACGACGCTGCCGCGCGTCTCGACGCTGATATCTTTGCCCTGGTCTGACAGATCCCAACGGTAGAGCGCACGTGATCGCAACAGCCGATAGCGGATGCAGTTGTGGGTGGAGAGATCAGCAAGTGTTCGCGGCTTTCCGTGGCGGCCGACATAGGCCGGAGAGGCGACAATGGCTGTCCGGAACAGCTGAGTCAGCCGCACCGTCACCATGTCCTCAGCGATCATCTCGCCCAGCCGGATGCCGGCGTCGAAACCCTCGCCGACGATATCGCTCAGACGTTCGTCGGTGACGATCTCCACCGTCACGTCAGGGTAACGCTCCGCCATCGCCGTCAGGATGGGCATCAGCGCCAGAGGCAGCGCCACACGCGGCACGTTGATCTTGAGCAGTCCGCTCGCTCTGCCTTTCACCGAGCGAATGCGCTCGATTCTGTCGGTAATGTCTTCCAGCGCCGGTTCTGCCGCGGCGACAAGCGCTTCTCCGGCCTCTGTAAGTGCCACGCTGCGCGTGGTGCGGGCAAACAGTGGCTGGCCGATCCGCTCTTCCACCAGCCGCACCGCGTGGCTGACAGCGGATGGACTCATGCCGAGTTCTGCCGCCGCCGAGGCGAAGGCGCCACGCCGCGCGACGGCGACGATGATAGGTAGGTGGCTAAGCAGATCGCGGTCCACGGCAATCGCCGAACAGCCACGGAGACGTCCGATGACCGACCTCAATTCCGAACAAACCCGTAATCTCGAGACCGTGCGTAAATTCTTTGATCTGATGCACCGCAAGGACATCGAGGCATGGGGCAACCTTTGGGCTGACCGAATCCTTGTCTTCTACCCGCCGGCAGGATTTGGAACCAGCATCGATGGCAAGGTCGCGATCCTGGCCGCCTTCCGACGCCTCTTCGACAATTTCGAATCCTTCGATCCGCAGCTGACAGCCATCTATCCGGCAGCGGATTCGGACGCGATCGTCGTTGGGCACAAGAACCGCGCGGTGCTGATCGGCGGCACTGAATACACCAACAGCAATATCGCGGCCTTCCGCTTCGAGAAGAGCCCGATCAACGCCTACCACGATTATTTCGATCCGCGCCGGTTCCAGGTGGTGGTCGATGCGCTGGCCAAGGCCTGACTGCGTATCCCAGCCAAGACCTCAATCCCGCTTTTCAAATTTCAGGAGAAAATCCATGACCATGTCCTACTACACGCTCGGCAACAGCGGGCTGCGTGTCACTCGCCTGGCGCTCGGCACCATGACGTTCGGCACGGAATGGGGCTGGGGCGCGGAGAAGGAAACCGCGCGCGCCTTGGTTGATGCCTATGTCGAAGCCGGCGGCAATTTCTTCGATACCGCCGATCTCTATACCGGTGGCACGGCCGAAACCTGGCTCGGCGAATTCATCGCCGAGCGTGGGCTGCGCGACAAGGCGGTGATCAGCACCAAATTCACCTGCAACGCCGAACCGGCAATCCGAATGCCGGCGGCAACGGCCGCAAGAACATCCTGCGGGCGGTAGACGGTTCGCTGAAGCGGCTCGGTACCGACTACATCGACCTCTATATCCTCCATACCTGGGACAGGCTGACGCCTCCGGAGGAGGTGATGCGGACGCTGGACGATCTGGTCCGCGCCGGAAAGATCCGTCACGTCGGCCTCTCCGACGTCCCGGCCTGGTATGCCAGCCGGGCCCAGGCGGTCGCCGAGCATCGCGGCTATGAACCGGTCTCGGCGCTTCAGCTTGAATACTCGCTGGCCGAGCGCAACATCGAACACGAATTCGTGCCGTTCGGCACGCGCTACGGTGCGGGTATAATGGTCTGGAGCCCGTTGGCCAGCGGCCTGCTCAGTGGGAAATACCGGTCCGATACGTTGAACAAGGCAGGTGGCAGGCTGGAGACGATGCGCGGCTCGACCAATCCCGGTTTCCAGAAATTCAATGATCGCAACTGGGAGATCGTCGCCGAGCTGGAAAAGGTCGCAGGTCAGCTCGGCCGCAGCATGGCTCAGGTTGCCTTGAACTGGGCTGCGACCCAGCCCGGCATTGCATCCGTGATCATCGGTGCGACGAAGCTGGATCAACTCAAGGATAATCTCGGCGCGCTCGATTTCGACATTGCGCAGGAGCTTCGGGCACGGCTCGATGCGGTGAGCCGGCCAATCACACCCTTTCCGTATTCGTTCTTCGGCTCGGAAATACAGGGCGGCCTTACCGGAGGTCAGGCAGTCGGCGACAAGCCGGCTGGCTACATGCCGGACCTGCTCATGCAAGGTGCTTTTGCCGGTGTAAGCTAAAGGCTGGAAGAGAGTTTTCTGGTTCGGGGGGGGGCGGGGCCCACCCCCCCCCCCGGGGGGGTGGTGCGCCCCAGAAGACGGCGGGGCGAGCGCCGGGGGGGGCGCCCCCCCCCCCCCACCCCCCCCAAAGGGATGAAGAGACAAGCGGGGG